>JBBSWE010000124.1:0-10225 GCA_038046445.1 Nanobdellota archaeon
AGCAATTATATTTACAATAATGATTTTTATGCTATCTATCAATTCAGTTCTAAAAGGACCAGCATCATCGGAAACAATATTGTCAATGATAATAACGGGATATATTCCATCAATTCCAGCAATACCACGGTGTTGAACAATACTATTAACCTCCAGAAAAAGTTTTATGGTATTTATGGATATAACAGTCCCGGTTTTGTAGTAGTTAATAATACTTTATGGAACAATTATCATGGGATGTACTTTGTGAATTCCAGCAATGTTAACCTTACCGGAAATTCCGTCTCTTCCAGCGACGTCTATTCCTTATTTATGAACAAGGAAACTTCTAGTGGCATCATCAATAACAATATCTTGAGTTCCGGGCTAGAAGCGATTCGGATTAAAGATAACAGTAATGCCAATACTTTTAGGAATAATACCATTCAAGATCATCTTAGTTATGGAGTATATGCTTCTTCCAGCAGTTACAATAATTTTACTAATAATACTATACGAAATAATACTTTTAACGTTTATCTTAGCGGAGCGTCCGGATTTAGTTTAATAAACAATACCATTAACGATTCTGCGCCAGGAATAGCAGCAGTAGGTTCGTCGAATAATCTTCTTTTGCGGAATAATACTATTAATTCCAGCAGTTCTCCTTGTGTCCAGATAAACAGCAGTTCCGGCTCGAGTTTGATCGGCAACATCTTAAACAATGATGTAAATATAAATCAAGGCTCTTCCGCGGTGGTAGAAAATAATACTATAAGAAATAATCTGTTGATCTTATCTTCGGATGATTCTCGGGTGCATAATAATCTCTTCGGAGCCAATTTCGATTCTTCTGGCTCTGATAATTTAATCTTTACTAGCAATAATCTTACTGCAGCGACGGTTAATTCTACCAGCGGCTCGCAATTATCTAGTAATATCTTAAAAACTCTTACTGTTAATAATTTCTCTTCTGGCAGAATTTCCAGTAATGACGTGGATGATATTAATGGAATCTCATTTAATTTTTCTGCAATAACCAGTTCTAACATCAGCAGCAACAATATCAAAAATGCTACTACTGCCATAAAATTGTCCAGCTCTTCCAATTCCAACCGCATTTATGATAATTGGTTGATTAGCAATGGAGTAGGAATGAATATCAGCTCCGGAACCGGAAATATTTTGTATAATAATTATTTAGAAAATACTCGAAACGCTGGAGATATCGGTGGAAATTATTGGAACACCAGTTATAGTTGCGGGACGCCCAATATCGTCGGCGGCCCTTGTAAAGGAGGAAATTTCTATTCCGATTACTACGGATTAGATAACGGGGCGAATAGTCAGGAGCAGGGTGATGGTATCGGTGATCAGCCCAACAATTATACTATTAATGGGGTTAGTTCTATCGATCGCCTGCCTTTAGTGCTTTATATAGCCAGACAATATTTCAAGCCTACTTCTGGAACTGCAGCAAACCTGACGGCTTATGGAAACATTTCCGGTTTATTGAGCGACGGAGTGGTAGTGTCGAACCGCGTGCAAATCATAAATTATACTTCCGGCGACAAAGTTTACGTCGAAATTACGGGATTGTTTAATCAGTCTAATGTAAATGCAGCCAATCTTAAAATAAATTTTACCGAAAGCAGTGGAACTAAGACTTCGTTGAATAAGAGCGGGGTAAGCAACTTAGATTCGACTTATACTTTGTACGTTTATCATAATTATGGGTTGGATAAGGGAGTATATCTCTGTCCAGGAACTTATGATTTAACTAATGCTAACAGCACTTGCAACGGAAGAGTTAATCTGACCAGTATCGGTAATTTTAGTGGGTATATTTTGTCTTCTATCGGAGCGTATTATAAAATAAGTAATATTACTAATGACAGCTTGGCAGTAGTGCTGAACAGCGGCGATCTCTGCGGCGCCAATGTCATGTACAATTATATTTTCAATAGCAGCATTAACTGTAACACCAGTGATGCGGCCCTGAACGTGATGGCGGACAATATCACTATCGACTTTAATGGGTACACCTTAAGTGGTAACGGTTCAGGAATTGGATTAAACGTAGTCAACAGAACTAATGTGATTATCAAGGGAGCGAGTATCCGAGGCTTTGGTAAGGGAATATTTGTTGATCCTTCTTATTCCATCAACATTACCAATAGTAACATCAGCAATAATACGGTCGGAATTCAGTTTGCTCTAGTGAACAATAGTTTGATTATCTCTAACCGCATCATTAATAACACTTTGGGAATAAATTTATCTTCCTCTTATAATAATAGTATTTATAATAATTATTTTAACAATACTAATAATGTTAGAGATGATGGGAACAATACTTGGAACATTTCTAGCTCTACTGCTACTAACATTTTGGGTTTAGGAGCTTACGGGGGAAATTTCTGGAGCGATTATAATGGGTGGGATACAGTTTATGATGGATTTGGAGATACGGCTTATTATAATATCACCAATTCCAGCGGAGGATTAATTGGGATTGATTATTTACCCTTGACGGAATTTGGAAAAATCACTTGCGGAAATGTCTCTTGGAATATCACTTTAACTAGAAATGTCAGCGCTAGCGGAAGATGTTTTGAATTTAATGGGAATAATCTTGATTTCAATTGCGCCGGATACACTATTATGGGCAATAGTACCGGGGCAGGAATATTTGCTCAAAGCAAAGTAAATCTGACCATCAGAAATTGCCGAATTTACAATTTTTCTCAAGGAATCTGGCTGAATGATACCAATACCAGTAATTTGAGTTCCAATACTCTTTACAACAATAGTTATGGCTTACTCTTGAACGGTTCCAGTAAAAATATAATTCAAAATAACGATGTTTACTCTGAAAGTGTGGTCGGAATCAAACTGGAGAATTCTTCCATCAATAATCTTACCCGTAACCGGCTTTATTCCATGAGTTCGTTGACCGGACTGTATCTGCTCAATTCAGATAATAATACTTTTACCTGGAATAACTTCACTACCTTAGGACTGGGAGCAAACTTAAGCTCTTCGAATAATAATACTTTTTACAATAATATTTTTAACGCTACCAATAATGTTATCGATACTGGAAGAAATTATTGGAATATATCTTACAATTGTACGGCTGGATTGAATGCTATCGGTGGAAATTGTACTGGAGGAAATTATTGGAGCAATTATGTCGGAGTGGATAATGTATCCGGATCCGGAGCGTACAATGCTACTCCTTGGAATATCACCGGAGATGGTATCGGTAACACTTTAATCCCTTACAATAACAGCAATAATATTACTACTGGCGGAGATTATCTGCCCTTGAGCGGAAGTGTTAATATTTCAACTTGTACTCCTAGTTATACCAATTGTAGCGCTTGGTCCGCTTGTAGTGGAAGTACTAAAACCAGAAATTGTTATGATATTGTTTGTAATGTTTCTGCATATAATACCGAATCTAGTTCTGAAGGATGCGGAGGAGGAAGTACTAGCAGTTCCGGTGGCGGAGGAGGCGGTGGAGGATCTTCTACTGCAGCGGTAACTAACGCTACTAAAATAGAGTGTACTCAATCCTGGCAGTGCGGACCGTGGGGCAACTGCATCAACAGCAAACAAACCAGAAGCTGTTATGATGCTAACGACTGCAACTACAAGAAATCTTTAGGAAGCGTAAATACAGTGAATACGCGTACTGCTCCGGCTCAGATTAAAACCTGTACGGGAGAAGTAGAAATGGAAACACCGCTGACTTCCTTTATTCCGTCTTATGAAGAAAAAGAACCCACTCCTTCCGCTCCTGAACCATCACCTATACGAGAAATAACCATCTCTTCTTTAACGGCACTAGCTGCTTTCGGCGGAATCTATACTTATTGGTACTTCGCCGCTCCAGCCAATCGCTTGAGAAGAAAATTAAAGAAAGCACAATCCTTGACGGGAGAAGCTTCCTCGGAACTGCTTAAAGAGCATTATATGGGTTCGTATAATTTATACTTGAAATTATCGGAAGGAAAGAAACGTAACTTCTATTCTCAAGTTACACAGCTAAGAGAACAGATTGAAGAGCAGCTGAAAGGAGAGAAGAAGATGGAAGAATTGTTGTTGAGATCCTCTCAAGTCAACTTTAATGATCAGAAAAAGATTTACATGGATATGTACAACACTTATCTTAAACTGCCGCCCCAAGTGCAGCAGAAATATTATTCTGGCTTAGTACAATTGCGGGAACAGTTAGAACGGGGCGGGGGAAGAGGATAGAAAGATTAAATAATATTGATTTTAATTAAAACAAAAATAAACAATGAAATTATTACCAACATTAAAGGAAAAGAAGCGTTATGTAGTCTTTGAGATAATTGCAGAGAAGAAATTTTCTCTTTCCGAAGTGAAAGAGTTTGTGGAAGGGAGGATGTTTTCCTTCTGGGGAGAATTAGGTGTGGCTCGCGCTGCTCCCATTTTTATTGAAGAAAAGTTTAATCCAGAAAAACAAAAATTTGTAGTGAAAGTAGGTCATAAATATGTGGATGAATTGAAAGCAGCCTTAGCTTTAGGCAAAAGTATTAAAAATAGCCCTATAATTATCAAGTCTGTTACAGTTTCCGGAATTTTGAAGAAGGCCGGAGCAAGAATGGGTTAAGATTTGTTTAGCATCATCAGGTCAACGCTACTCAAATCTTTATACTAACAGACAAGGGGGATGTCCCTTACGGGGAATGTCTGCTATCAATGTTCACATTCAACAGCGTTGAAGATGCTAAACAAATATAAAGAAGTTAAGGATTTGTTTACTAATAGAAAATCCTAATTAAAATCGAGGTGGCAAATATGGATAATAAACAAATGATTGATAAGATGGGTTATGATCGCAGCATAACTATGTTCTCTCCTGATGGTCGATTACTGCAGGTAGAATACGCTAAGAAAACGGTGAAGCAAGGATCGACTGCTTTGGGCATCGTTTGCAAAGATGGAATAGTATTAGTAGCAGATAAAAGGATCAGTTCTCCTTTATTAGTAGCGGATGCGGTGGAAAAGATGTTCAAAATTGATGACCATATCGCCGCCACGGCTTCAGGAATAATCTCGGATGCGCGGGTGTTAGTTGATCGAGCGCAACTGAAAGCACAGCAGCATTCCGTAACTTACGATTCCAAGATTGATGTTTTATCTATCGTTAAAGATATGTGTGATTTGAAACAGATCTGTACTCAATCCGCCGGATTACGTCCTTTTGGCGTATCTTTATTAGTAGGTGGAGTAGAAGAAGATGGGACCATTAAATTATTTGTGACTGAACCTTATGGATTATATTTCCAATACAAAGCAGCAGTTATCGGAGAAGGAGATACAGACATTGAGCCGATACTGACTAAGAAATATAAGCCCGGGATGGGAGTAGAAGAAGGATTGAGATTGGGATTATCTTTGTTGAAGGACTTCCTGAAAGATGAGTTCGATACGGAGAGAGTCGATGCGGCTTACATCAATGTGAAGGATAAGAAGTATACTAAGTTAAGTGTGGATGACTTGAAGAGGATGGTGAAGTAAGGTTTATCTATCTTTGTTTCAATTTTTAACTTATTTTTGTTTTAATTCTCTTCTTTTTACCTTTACCCTTTAAAATCCTACCAAAACCTTTATATACTTAACTTTATATATGTAAATAAAAATGGACATATATAAACTTAACTTTACCACCTTACAACTAGAAATTTTTTCTTTACTCTGCTTAAGAGCAGGAGAGAAATTTAGTCAAAGAGAAATTGCCCACCTGTTGAAAGTTTCTCCTATGGCTATTACTAATTCTATGAAGGGTCTGCAGGAAAACCAATTAGTTAAATTAGAAAAAACTAAAACTATTAATTTCATCTCTTTCAATCGAGAAAATAATCGAGCGGTTGAACTTAAAAGAACAGAAAACCTAAAGAATATTTATCTTTCTGGTTTATCTGACTATCTTGAACAGCAATTAGCTGGAGGAACGATTATTCTGTTTGGAAGCTATTCTTTAGGAGAAGATACCAATACTTCCGATATTGATTTTGCTGTAATA
Source organism: Nanobdellota archaeon (assembly GCA_038046445.1). Classification (GTDB taxonomy): domain Archaea; phylum Nanobdellota; class Nanobdellia; order Woesearchaeales; family GW2011-AR9; genus JACRPH01. Next base: position 6,041 of record JBBSWE010000124.1, read on the forward strand.
GAAAGAAAAGATAAAAAGTTGGACTTGGATAAATATGAGAAAATACTTCACCGAAAGATAAACCTTAACTTTTACAATTCTTGGTCAAAAATTCATCAACACCTAAAGAATAATATACTTAACGGTATTTTACTTCATGGGAGCATTCAGTTATGAGACACCTAAAGTCATTGAAGGATTTGTAGAAGAAGGGATTGTGAAGATTGTTTCCATAAATATCGAAAGAGCTAGAAGTTTAATTAAGGAGTCGGAAAGAAAATTACGTTCTCTTAATTCAAATTTAGAAAAAGTGGGAATCAATGCTGACAATGCCAGTGATTATGTAGAACATTGTTATGATTTGCTGATGTTCTTAATCCGAGCCAAATTATATTTAATGGGTTATTCAGCTAGTGGGCAAGGGGCACATGAGGCAGAAGTGTCTTATCTTAGAAATCTGGGTATTGGTGAAAAGGAAGTTCAATTTATGGATCAATTGAGATACTTCAGAAATGGAATTATTTACTATGGAAGTGGTTTAGATCAGGAATACGCCGAGAAGGTGATTAATTTCACTAAATCCTTTTATCCGCAATTGAAAAAGAAATGTATGGCATGATTCTCTTTTCCTTTAAATACTCTAAAACCACCAAAACCTTTTAAAAGTAGGTTCATTTTTAAAGAAAAACGAGAGAAAAAACGAAAAGTGGGTCTCTGCGTACTATTATAATTAATAGTATTAAACAAGAAAGGGAGCCCACGGAGAAAATATAAAATGAGTAATTTATTGGTGAATGAACGCGATGTGGTCATTCCCGGAGAAGCTTTGGCTGAGGGAATGGATTTTCTTCCTGGCGATAACACCTACAGAGATGGCGATAAAATTTACGCTAAAGTGTTAGGTTTAGCTGGTGTAGCAGGAAGAGTGATTAGAATAACGCCTTTATCCGGTCCTTATGTGCCCCGAATTGGGGATAAGATTGTCGGAAAAGTGATTGATATTACTATGACGGGTTGGCGAGTGGATACCGGTACGGCTTATTCCGCGATACTGAATGTTAAAGATGCTACCACTCGTTATATCAAGAAAGAAGAAGACCTGAGTAAAATAATTTCTATCGGAGAGTATTTAGTAGTGAAGATTATCAATGTAACTTCGCAAAATTTAATTGATTTAACCATGAAAGAGCCCGGTTTGTTTAAAGTTGTGGGCGGAAGAGTAATGGAAATTAACAATCAGAAAGTTCCGCGCTTAATCGGCAAGCAGGGAAGTATGATTTCTTTAATCAAGAACAGCACTAAGTGCGACATTACCGTCGGACAGAACGGAGTGGTCTGGATTAAAGGAACTCCGGAGAACGAATTGTTAGCGGTAAAAGCGATTGAATTAGTGGAAGAAAAATCCCATTATGGCGGATTGACTGAGAAGATGGAAAAGTTCTTGAGAGATAACGGAGCAGTAGTTTCAGCTGTTCCTTCAGAGCCGGAAATGCCTATTGATATTTCTAAACCCGTGCCAGAATTTGAGGAGAACTAAAATGGTATACACAAAACGAGTAGACGGAAGAAAATTGGATGAACTTCGTCCGATTGAAGCGAAAGTAGGAGTTATTCCTAATGCTAAAGGATCAGCCATGTTCAGATCCGGACATACTTTAGCTTATGCGGCAGTATATGGTCCTCGAGAATTGTTTCCGAAACACTTACAGAATCCTAAGAAAGGGATTATCCGCTGTTATTATAACATGATGCCTTTCTCCGGTTCCGGAGAAAGAATTAGACCGGGAAGCAATCGACGTGCACAAGAAATTTCTATGGTGATGACTAACGCTTTGAATCCGGTAGTAGATTTGTCTGCTTTCCCGAATACGGTAGTAGATATCTTTGTGGAACTGCCGCAAACTGATGCTGGAACTAGATGTGCCGCTATCTGTGCTGCTTCTATGGCTTTAGCTGATGCCGGTATTCCCATGAAAGATATGGTCAGCGCCGTAGCCTGTGGAGAAGTGGACGGAACGGTGGTAGCTGACTTAATTTACGACGAAGAGGCTTACGACGCTATTGTTTCGGACATTCCTGTAGCCGTGTTACACAACACTAAAGAAATAACTTTACTACAGATGGACGGAGAAATTTCTAAAGCGTCTTTGATCAAGGCAGTAGAATTAGCTCAGAAAGTTACGGAAAAAATTTACCAAGTGCAGAAAGCAGCTTTGAAAGAGAAGTATGCTCGTGAGGGATAAAAATGATTATCAACAAAGAAACAATCATCCAATTGGCCAAACAAGGTAAGAGATTAGATGGTCGCGGCTTACTGGAATATCGTGGACCGATCGAATTAGAAACAGATATCTCTTGGACAGCAGAAGGTTCAGCTAAAGTAAGAATCGGAGAGACCGTCGTTCTGGCCGGAGTGAAAATGACCATGGATAAGCCTTACCCGGATACTCCTGATGAAGGAGGAATCACTTTTAACGCGGAATTATTGCCTTTATCCAGTCCGGAATATGAACCGGGACCGCCGCAGATAAAAGGGATTGAACTGGCTCGAGTTACGGACCGAGGAGTGAGAGAATCAAAAGCAATTGATTTTAAGAAATTGTGCATTACTCCGGGAGAAAAAGCCTGGTTTTTGACTATTGATTTAATGACCATCAATGATGCTGGTAATCTATTCGATGTAGCTACCATGGCCGCTCTAGCGGCTTTAAAGAATGCTCGTTTTCCGGTAGTGGATGAAAAAGGAGTGATTGATTATCATAAAAAAACTGATAAGCATGTGCCTTTAGTCAAAGAGCCGATCGGTATTACTGTTTACAAAATCAGCGGTCATTTGTTAGTTGATCCAACTAACCAAGAAGAGAAATCTTACGATGCTAGATTGACCATCGCTTCTGATGAGAAGGGAATTATCTCCGCTATGCAGAAAGGCGGTGATGCTCCTTTGACCGTGGAAGATATCAGTAAGATGATTGATATCGCTCTAGATAAAGCTAAATTCTTACGTAATATCTTGAATAAAGAATTGGAGAAGAAGAAAAAATGAAAATACGCGCGGGTATTTTCAAAGTTATGATATCCGCAAGTAATATAAATATGGAGGTAAAAAGTCCCTTTTGTTAATCAAAGGTGGATATCCTAACAAATGAAGAAACAAACCCACGCTATTCCAGAAGAAGAATCAATGATAGAGTATACTAAGTATGAGAAAGCTAGAATGGTCGGTAGTAGATCTTTACAGCTAGCCATGGGAGCTCCGTTCTTAGTAAAAATAACTCCAGAAGAGTTGGTCAAGATGCGTTACGATCCAATCGACATCGCTTTGAAAGAGTTTGGGGAAGGAGTGATTCCCATCACGGTTAAACGTCCGGGCGTGTGGAAGAAAGGCGGATAGGTTTTTTAGATTTTATATTTTTTTTATTAAATTGATGTGTGGATGTTCTGGATAATAAAATGTCAACTGATAGAAATGAATTAGTAAGAAGATTTGGAAATTTGTTGAGCACCCACTTAGAAACGATTGCTGGTCCAAAATGTTTAGTTAAGGTTTCTAAATCGTTAGCAGAAGTTTTGCCTCTTTCAGATCAGGTTATTCGTTCTCATCTTAGCGCTTATTGTCAAGGAAAAATATATTATCCTCCTACCACCAGTCGTGCGAGGATGTGCCTTTCTTACTCTGATAAAAGGGAAAGACGCTCACAGATTCTTTATGCTTTGGGTGTAACAGAAGATTCAGAACTTATCAACGTGTTAAGGAATCTTGATCCTGAGACAACATATCCTCCTTTTGAAAGGCCACAACAGATTTCACCTTTACAAATATCAACCCAAGCAACCCTCTACCAAAAAATAAAAAGATTGTCTGAACCCAGAAGAGCAGAAGTAGAAGAACTGGTGGACAGATTGTATGCTGAACAAATAAAGGAATAATTTTTATATTCCTCTTCATAAGCAATAACAATGAATAACATCGTAACCCCAGAGAAACTGAACAAATACTTTTCTATCACCAAAGAAGCTTTAGATAAAGCAGAGAAGGCTTTTGACCAAAAGAGATTAGCAGAAGCGAAGGATTTCTTCCAGATGGCTTCTAGCTATTACTCAGATGCTAAATTCTTTCACGAAAAGAAGAAAGATTTAGTCTTAGCCTTTGCTGCCCTGAACTACGCCCATGGCTGGCTGGATGCCGGAGCGAGAATTGGGTTG
>JBBSWE010000125.1:0-5349 GCA_038046445.1 Nanobdellota archaeon
CTTCCTCTTCGAACGTTTTGTATTGAATATTCTATCATATCTTCTGAAATATCGATTCCTTGCACTTGAAACCCATGTTTTGTTAGTATAAGAGAATCTAATCCAACTCCACACCCAATATCCAAAATTTTGATAGGGAATTCAAAATCTTGCTTCAATTTTTCTTCAAATGGACTTAGTACTGCCTCTTGATGTTCTAAGTTTTTTCCACATCTTTCATTGTATTCCTGAGCAAGCCTATTGTATGCATTCTTATTTGCATTACAATAGGGTATTACAACTATCTTCATAGAGTTATTAAAAAAATTTATTTTTAATCACCCTTTCCCCAGAAAATCCGCAACCATTCCGCAAGATTTCCGAATGTTTATAAATAAAAAATTCTTTTCCGAAAACTTTCCGGCAGAATTGGAAAAACACTTTTTAACCGCAAGAAAGTCTTTTTCTCGATGAACGAAAAAGAGCGGCAGATAATTTCTGAGCTGAGAAAAGATGCTCAGGCCAGTTTAAGTTCTATTTCTCAGAATGTGCATATGCCCCTTTCTACGATTTATGATAAGATCAACCGCTTCCATCGGGAGGAAGTCATTAAGAAATATGCTGTTCTAGTTAATTTCAGCAAATTGGACCTTCATCACCAAACACAGCTGGCGATAAGAGTAGCTAAACCCAGTAAAGGGAGTTTGTTGTTATACCTGCAAAAAAACCTGGCGATTAATTCCATCCACGAAATCAATGGAGGTTTTGATTTTCTGGTCGAAACTGTTCATCACGATGTAAAGGAATATCTAGCTTTTGTGGAAGAACTGAAGGAACGCTTTGAAATCTTGGAATTACATTCTTATCAGATTGTCAAGGAAGTGGAAAGAGAGAAGTTTATCTAAGTATTTTGCAGTCTTAAAGAAGTTAACTTTATAATTATCTCAACTTCAAGGCAAAGCTTCCTAAGGCTTTCTCCCCATACTTATGGGCTAATCTTTGCAGTTCAGTCACAGAAGCACTATCTAACATAATACTAACTCTTTCGCCAAACTCTTCCGCTCTGTTTTCATCTTTTCTTTCTAGAGCCAGTTTTTCCATTTCGAAATAATCATCAATAATGGGGGATCGGAAACGAGCCAATATCAATCCATTACTCTTTCGATATAATCTTATCGGATCTTGCTCTCCAAAAGTTCTAGTTACAGAAGGTTCTTTTTTTGAAACGAAAGTTTGCATCGTTCCCGCTTCCTTAATTATTCTTCCACTGGGAGAAGTGATATCTTTTTGAAGTCTCTCTTCATAATCATGAAATATTACTCTTTGTAATACGCTTCTTCCGGGCATGAAGTAAGGTACTTCTCCGAAGCGATCAATCAAAGCTCTTTCGTTTTTACCAAAATCTTTAACGGTTTTTCTAGTGGCTGAACGGAATTCATCTACAAAGAAGGCACCATTAGGATTATTCTCATTCTTAGCACAAAGTACTACGGCTAGAGGAATTCCGGCTCGAGATAAAGCGGAATGTAAGGCATTGTAATCATTATAATTGAAAGGATTAGCTTCTACTTGGATGACCGTATCGATATACTTTCCTTCGGCGCGATGTTCCCTTATTAAAAGGTCAGTAGCTTGCTCTCCACGATTAGTAGTATAAATATAATCAGTAAAAACTTCATAACCATACTGAGCAGATAATCTTTTAATCAAGAAATCAATTGCTTCTCCTTCCATACCACTTCTTTCTCTTACAGCATGCTCGACCTTCTTTCCATGTCTGAAATGCTCAGTAACTCTCTCCATTCCACCACGAGTGTGAGGAGAAACATAACTTAACGCTTCTGCACAATGAATGCAAGTATAAGGTCTACTTTGCGGATCAGGAATAGAACCAGCAACGTATATTCTACCATTAGATTTTGCTGAAAGCATTTATAGTTAGTAGAAAGAGCTATTTATAAACCTTTCGTTATTTTTGTTACTATGTAGTGAATAGAAAATGCGGGCCGGAGGGGACTTCCTTACTTCCATTAATATAATGGCTGGTATTTGGACCCCCGACCTCAAGATTAAGAGTCTCGCGCTATTTCCTGCCTTTCCCGAAAGAAAAGGTACCAGGCTAAGCCACCGGCCCACACCTTTGCTTAAAAAGGCAAATTAATTATAAAGGTTACGGTGAAGATGGATCGATAAAGAATACGACTTATCGTACTCATTTTGCGAACCATCCAAATTCTACCGAAACCTTTATAATAATACTGATGTTTAACGTAAGTATTATGGGAAAGCTATCCAAAGAAACAAGGATTACAGAACTTTTTTTTAATGAACCTTCTAGATCTTGGCATTTTAAAGATATAGTACAACAGGCAAAAATTAGTGAGAATAGAGCTAATTATTGGCTTAAAATATTAGAAAAGGAACAAATTATTTTATACCATAAATCTGAAGGAAAAATGCCCTTTTATACTGCGCATTTTGAACATTCTAATTATAAAATCAAGAAAAAACTTTATGCTTTAGAACAATTTTATAAACTTGGATTTTTAAGACACTTGGATTCGTTAGATGCAAACACCATAGTTATCTTCGGAAGCTTTTCTAGAGCAGACTGGCACACTAAAAGTGACATTGATTTATTTATCATTGGAAGTGATGAAAAACTAGAAAAAGGGAAATACGAACATCTATTAAAAAGGAAAATGCAATTGTTCACTTTTAAAAATAAGAAAGAAATCCAAAAAATAAATCCTTACTTAATCAATAATATTACTAACGGATATTTTATAAAAGGAAATGTCCAAGATATTATCGGTGAAATAAATGCCTAAAGAACTTACCTTAGACCAAACCTATGACAAATGTGCAGCGGAAGGAAATATTATTCTTCAAGATAATTTGGATGTAAATAGAATAACTTCTATGGTTCAAATCGCCAAGAATGATTTAGAGAGCGTAAAATCCTTGTTGAAAAACAAAGAGCCCCGGTTCGGTGTACAAACTGTATTATGATGTGATCCATCAACTAACCGAAGCATTGCTCTTATTTGATAAAGTTAAATCTTATAATCATCAATGTTTATTTTCTTATTTATGTGTTAAACATCCAGAATTAGAATTGGATTGGAATTTCTTTGAAAAAATACGCACAAAAAGGAATGGAGTGCATTATTATGGAAATCTCATCGCCAAAAAGGATTGGACCGAAATAGAATTACAACTGGGATTATATGTAAAAACAATACTTACTGCACTAGAACGTAAGATGGAAAATCATTCGCTGAGATGATGTCCTTCTAATTACCCATAACCTTTAAATCTTCCAAAGATATTCTTACCAAATATGGTTCTCAACTTTCGGCGCACTTTCTTGGAAGCGTTGGGCAACATCAAATATCGGGGTAAGCATCAAGAACTCTTGATTCATGGAGAAGAACGAGAAATCAATGATCATAGCGAAATCATCGAAGCCTATGGGGATGCCAAATGGAAGATTGTGGATCTAATCAACGAACATTATACTTCCTTTCTTAAACAGAAATTTGATTTATACAACTGGCTGCATTATAACGAGGGAGATGAATTAGCCTATTTTATCAGCGAAGCAGGATCGAACTGTTTGAATTATTCTCAATTCAAAGCTCCGCATAAATTTCATCTGTGGATGGGAGAGAAAGGTTTTATTGTGGGAGTAGAACAATTAGGGAAAGGATTTCCAGCAGAGTTAGTACACAAAAGGAAAATCAAACAGAACGATGGAGCAGCTTTTGAATTCTTCGAGAAGTGTCAAAGTAACATCTTCTTTGACGACCCGCATGATGCCAAGATGGTGTTTATGGAATATCAATTTTAAGGTATTTGTTTAGCATCTTCAACGCTGTTGCATGTTTGTTTTGATAGCAGACGTTCCCCGTAAGCACAAGATGGGAAAACTATCCCATCTGTGCGCAGATGAAGCTTTCACCTTCATCTTGCGGGACTTCCCCCTTGTCTGCTCGAAGTGAAATAATAGTAGCGTTGATCTGATGATGCTAAACAAAAAAGTTTTAACTTCTAAACTTAATCAAATATTCTCGCGGATCTCCAAACTTCGCCGGATTGGTGCTAAAGCAAGTTTCGTAACCCTCGTGAGCTACTTTCTTCCACAACAAAATTTCCATCTCAGTATGATTTAAAGTTCGTTTGGAAAATCGGTTGGTTTGCTCATCGTAAGTAACCATCACAGTTTGATAGCGTAACTTTTCTAAATAATCCATCACCGCTCCGCTGGGAACTACGAAAGGCAAGAAAGGAATCACGCGATTACCATTATAATTTTTGGGCCGGGCATGTATTTTTCTCAAACTGTGTAATCCGGCAATCTCGTGCGAGCAGAGGAATTCTTCCGGAACACCTACTCCCGGTTCAGAGATTCTTCTTTGGCTGCGATATACTTTATCCTTACAAACACAATTCCCGCGGGTTTCCCAAGCTAAGAAGTAAGCTAGAGGATCATCTACTCTCAGAGCCGGAATATTAGTGTATTTAATGGTATAATGTTCTCCGAACTTTCCCCGAGAAGGAACATCGACATTTCTTCCGGTCACAAAATTGAAAGTAGCCCATCTAGCTGACTTTTTCCTTCTTTCCGGTTCGATTAAATCACAGAAGTCTGTTTCCATCGTTTCTAATACTTGCTGTAAGTTATGATTAGCCACGTATCCTCCATAACGTACTAAGTTATGTTGGCGACGTTCAATCTGTTCTGCATCCAATTCTTCTGCGTAGCGGCCTACCCTTTTTCCTTCTCGAATTTCTTTTTTCATCACGTGTGGTTTAAGTTTAAAGGCCACATAATCTTGGAACGCTTTCAGTTCCGCTCCTTGAATGGATCTTAACAAGGAAACTACATGACGATGACCGTCCTGAGCCCGCCAAGAATAAGCGCAAAGTGTTTCGGGGTAAAGTTCGGGATGAGCCTGAAGATGGTTGAAAGCAGCGCTAAGCACTCGTTCCGGTTCCCATTGCGCTTGTATCTTGCGCCCTTTTCCCATTTTAACTACAGGTGCATCTTCCGGTAATCCTAGAACGGAACGTTTTACGGCCGCTGAATCTAACAATAATAAATTTTCAGCAGAATAAACTAAAGCTTCACGTACTTCTTCTGAAGCCAGGCGGTAATTCTCGGTAAGAATTAATAATTGGTCTGGCCCTAAAGAATCTATTCTTTCTACGGTATTCCGAGAATCGATAGTAGTAGGTTGTTTGTCTAGAAGTTCATCTAAACTGCCCGAAGTAGTCGCTACTACTACTTTTCCGTCAGTGTTCAGTCGACGCAAGTCCGCTACAGTAATGGGGGTCTCTTTAGGCACGAACTGGCGCAAGATCTCT
>JBBSWE010000126.1:0-7839 GCA_038046445.1 Nanobdellota archaeon
AAACGAGGTATTATCTTCTTGTTTATATATCACTCACTTTTCGAACTGTGCCGTTGGTAGAACTCCTCTCTTCTGATAGTCAGTAAATCTATGAGCCGCTTGTTGATACTGCTCTATGGCTACATCCATACTACCAATAAATTCTTCGAAGATTGCTTTTACCCGAGGATCTTCGTTTCTTTCCGCTAATTCTTGAACCAGTTGCCTTTCTTTTCGATAGACTTCCACTTCTCCTAAAATTAAAACGACTAATTGGTTCGCTGCCTCTCCGGCAGCATTCATATTTCCCGCAGCACTCTCTCTTTTGACCAAATCTACCAGACGATGTCTTTCCAAATCAAAAGGTAATTGTCGAACCATGAGAAGATAATTTTACTTTCAAGTATATATATTTTTCTATTATTAATCATTAAGTAGTAGTTACCTAGTTCTCCTCTTTTCCTAAAACCTTTATATACTCCAAAATATTCCTTAAAACATGGCAGATAAAGAGGTACAGCAAGTTAGAATCAAAGGAAGCTTGTGGACTACTCGTAACATTCTGGGCATTATCAAAGATATTCTCCTGATTATTCTGCTCCTAATATTAATAGGGGGAGCGGTTACTGTGTATACGATTATTCCAGACTTAATTAAAACCGTCAATACCCTACCGAACCTAATGCAAACTATGCAAGAAGGAGGTCCGGAAGCTTTGGTGCAAGAATTTCAAAACGATGTCAATTCTGGGAATTGGGATGAAGCGATGGACAAATTAAATGCTTTCGAAACCGCGGGTGGAATGATGGACTTACCTCCAGAAGCTAAAGTTATGATCCAAGAATTAAAACAAGCCGTGCAGCAGAAAGATAAAAATAAAGTAGAACAAATCCTAGCGCAGATGGATAATGGTGGAAGTAACAATAATAATGGGAAAAATTCCGCAGCACAAGATTACCGCGAAAATCAGGAGAAAGTGATTACTTATGGCTGAAGATAAGATCCAAAAAGTAAAATTAGTAGGAACCTTATACACTACTAGACAAGTAGTAGGATTAATTAAGGATATAGTAATGTTAATTTTCTTATTGGTGTTAATCTTTGGCGGGATTGCTTTAGTAGCTTTAGCTAGCCAGATCCAGCTGCCGTTTTAACTATTTCAAACTCTATTTTCAGTGATAAGAAAGGTTAAATACCTCTTCTGAAAAATAAAACCCTGATTGAAGGAGTTATTTTTGATTATGATGGCACGATTGCTGACACCCAAGGAAGAGTTCATTTTGACCATATTATAGATTGACCGGAAGAGTTAGTAGAAATTGTAAGAAAACTATTATAATCCTAATCCTTCCCGAAAATCTTTTTGAAGAAACTCTTGCTGGGCTTCTCTTCGTCCAATTGCTTAATCAGATCCTGCTGCTTCTTAGATAATTTTTTGGGCACTTCAATCTTAACTTTTACCATCTCGTCACCATAAACTTCCTGATTAAGTACGGGGAGCCCTTTATCTTTCATGCGGAAGACGGTTTCGGAAGCGGTGCCAGCCGGAATTTTCAATTTGGCTTTTCCATCAATAGTTGGAATTTCAATCTCATCGCCTAGTGCTGCTTGGGTGAAGGAAATAGGAAGAGTTAAATGTAAATCGTCTCCCTTACGTATAAAGAATTGGTGCTCGGAAACATGAATAATTACATATAAATCTCCGACAGGACCATTATTCTCCCCCACTTCTCCTTCTCCTCGTACGCGCAAACGCATTCCTTCTTCTACTCCAGCCGGGATGTGCACTTCAATTTCCTTCTTCCGACGTACTACTCCTTCTCCGGAGCATTTAGAACATTTATCTGCTGGCGATTCTCCATGACCATAACAAACGGAGCAAGGACCAGTCTGCTGAAAGATGCCGAAAGGGGTGCGTTGAGTTTTTTGCATATAACCAGAACCACGACATTGATGGCAAGTTTCAAAATGTAGTGCTCCTTTTCCGTTGCAATCTGGACAACGTTCTAATTTATTCAAAGAGATATTCTGTTTAGTCCCGGAATATACTTTTTCTAAAGTGATTTCTGTTTCGTAAGCTAAATCTGAACCTCTTCGGCCGCGAGAGCTTCTTCTACTTCCTCCGCCGCCGCTAAAGATATGATCAAAAAGATCATCAAAATCTCCTCCTCCGGAACGGAATTGAGACATAATATCAGAGAAGTCGAATCCTTGGAATCCTCCTGCTCCAGCTGCTCCTCCTTGAAATGCTGACGAACCAAATTGGTCGTACTGCTGTCTTTTCTTATCATCAGCAAGAACCGAAGCGGCTTCATTGATTTCTTTAAACTTTTCTTCATACTCCTTCTTTTTATCTTCCGGAGCACGATCGGGATGATATTTTAAAGCTAACTTCTTGTAAGCTTTCTTGATTTCATCCTTAGGAGCGCTCTTTTCTATTCCTAATAGTTTGTAATAATCTTTATCAGCCATAGTTTAAGTTAAACTTTTTATCTCCGTTGATAAACTTTCCGGATTCTTTCCGATAGTTTTTATTATTTTTTGCTCGTACTCTTGGATCAAAACTAATTCGTTATCCCACCATTCTGATCCGTGTGGATAAATCTCTTGTAGGTAAGCGGTCCTTTCCGCTACGGAAACAATTTCATTTCGGAAAACTCTCAAATCAGCATAATAAACAATCAGTTCTTCCCAAGTCCTTTCTCTTTCCGCTGTTCCACAAATAGTTTTCAAACCAAGAGCGAGTTCGGGATAATCCTCTTTGAAAAAGATAAAAGAAGCTTCTCCTTCGTGCATATTGGGAAATTTCTCTCGTAAGAATCTCCACATAGAGATTTCTTCTGCGGAGAAAATATAACCATGATATTTATTTGGAACCAATTCTTTAAATGAAACTACTTTAAATAAGTCATGAAGCAAAGCAGAACGATCCACTAATTCCAAATCAATATTTATTCCACTTTTTTTTAGTTCTTGAGCTAAGAAATTAGCCACTTCTCTCACTTTAGAACAATGTTCGAAAATATTTTTTGGTACTTTAAACTGCTCAAACCAGTCCAGACATTGCGATTCTGAGGGAAGATTCATATAAAAATAAAAAAAACAATAATAAGTTATAAAGCTTACTTCTCCTTGAAGTCAGCATCGACCACGTTCTCGTCTCCGCCGGAACTGCCGGAATCGTCGCCAGCTTCATTACTATCTTCTGGAGCAGCTCCTTTTCCAGATTTAGCTCCTTTCTGCTGCTGCTTAGCTGCCGCTTCAGAGTAAATCTTGGAGCCGATTTCCTGCACGACCTTATTCAATTCTTCAATCTTCTTGTTGATAGCAGCCGGCTCGCCTTCTTTTCTGGCTTCTTCCACTTCTTTGATTTTCTCTTCGATCTTTTTCTTAGTGGAAGCATCTACTTTATCACCGTATTCTTCCAACACTTTTTTAGTTTGATAGATTACAGCATCAGCGTTGTTCTCGGCTTCTATTTTATCTTTTAATTTAGCATCCTCTGCTTCGTGCCGCTGCGCTTCTTCTTTCATACGTTCAATTTCATCTTTAGATAAAGTGGTAGAACCGGTAATCTTGATGTTCTGCTCTTTTCCTGTTCCGAGATCTTTAGCGCTGACATGCACGATACCGTTAGAATCAATATCAAAAGTAACTTCTACTTGCGGTATTCCGCGTGGAGCAGGAGGAATTCCTACCAAATCAAATTGACCTAACAATTTATTGTCGTGGAACATCGGTCGTTCTCCTTGACCTACGCGAATGGTAACCGCAGTTTGATTATCGGCAGCAGTACTAAAAATTTGTGATTTTTTAGTCGGAACGGTAGTATTTCTATCAATAATTTTAGTAAATACTCCCCCTAGAGTTTCGATTCCCAAACTTAACGGAGTGACGTCTAACAATAAAACATCTTTAACATCTCCCGCTAGAACTCCAGCCTGAATCGCTGCTCCTAAAGCTACGGCCTCATCGGGATTAACGGATTTATCTCCATCCTTAACAGTCAATCTTTTCACCATCTCTTGCACGCAAGGAATTCTGGTGGAGCCGCCCACAAAAATAACTTTTTGAATTTGATTGTTGCTCAATCCGGCATCGCGCATAGCATTCTTAACCGGAGTTTCTAATCTTTTCAAAATATCTCCGATCATACTTTCAAACTGAGCTCGAGTCAATTCTTCATTGATGTGTTTCGGGCCGTTCTTATCGGCAGTAACGAAAGGAATATTAATCGCTACTTTCATTTTACTAGATAATTCAATTTTAGCTTTCTCTGCCGCTTCTTTCAATCTCTGCATGGCTTGAGGATCAGAATTAAGATTAATACCGGTAGATTTCTTGAACTTATCAATCAGCCAATTCATAATTAATTCATCGATGTCATCTCCGCCTAACATATTATCTCCAGAAGTGGATTTAACTTCGAATACTCCTCCACCTAATTCCAGGATGGAAACATCAAAAGTTCCTCCTCCAAAATCGAACACTAAAATAGTATGTTCATGTTCTTGCTTATCTAATCCATAAGCTAGAGCAGAAGCAGTTGGCTCATTAATAATTCTTAACACGTTTAATCCGGCAATCTCTCCGGCATTTTTGGTAGCTTGTCTTTGCGAATCGTTGAAGTAAGCTGGAACGGTGATAACTGCATTTTTTACGGGTTGTCCCAAATAGGCTTCTGCATCTCTTTTCAATTTCTGTAGAATCATAGCAGAAATCTGTTCGGGAGTATATTCTTTTTCGTCAATCTCAACTTTTTCGTTGCTGCCCATCTTTCTTTTAATAGAACGAATAGTGTGAGAAGGATCAACAATAGCTTGATTTCTGGCTACTTGACCGACGATAACTTCATCTTCTTTCAGATGGACTACGCTGGGAGTGATTCTCGTTCCTTCCGCATTGCTGATGATAGTAGGCTTACCGCCTTCCATAATGGCAATCGCGGAAAAAGTAGTACCGAGATCGATCCCTACTCCTAATCCGGAAACAGTTTTATTGGTTTTTGACATTTTATTTTCCTCCTAAGGTATTATAATTTTATTTTTAGTTTTTATTCTTGGTTTTTTAGTTTTTAGTTTCTATTTCTTGGTGCTAATCTTAACTTTAGCATGACGGATAACTTTTCCGTTAAGGGTGAATCCTTTTTGCAATTCTTCTAAAATCGTTCCTTCGGATTTATCTGATTCTTCTTTTATCAAAGCTTCATGGAAATAAGGATCAAACTTTCCGCAGCAAGGAATCAATTCTAATCCCTGATTTTCCAACATCTGGAACAATTGGGCATAAATCATTTCTACTCCTTTCTTGAGATCTTCTACATTTTGAGAAGATGCTTTCAAAGCCAATTCAAAATTGTCTAACAAAGGCAGGAGTTGCAGCAAAAGATCTTTAGTAGCAAATTGCTGGTATTCTTCAATGCGCTTTTCTACCTGCTTGCGATAATTCTCAAAGTTGGCTTGAGTACGCTTAAGCAACTCAGTCAACTCCTCCTCTTTACTAGGAGTCGGTTCAGCTTTTTGTTCTTGAACCACCGTTTCGGTAGCTTCTTTAAGTTCCTTTTCGTGGGTTTTGTCTTTCATCTTGAGCTTAAATTCCTATTCTTGTTTACTTTAGATTAACAACGTTAAGGTTAGAATAACCACTCATTTATAAACTTTGTGGAAGAGAAGAGATTTGAACGGAAACTGAGCTTTTTAACCAGGGTTAGACCACAGAAATATTTATATCCTCCTTCTCACCATCAGATATAATTAGAGAGGTGAATGATGATAACAAATGACTTAAAAACAGTATATTCTAGAGTAAGTGTAATAAAATCTAAAGTACAAGTATTTGAAACACAGGGATACAAAGGCAAAGAGCACGTACAAAAATTCATTGACGGTTTAAGAAGAGAATTGAATGAAATCGAAGCGCTCTTGAAGAGAGTTTAAGAACAAAATAATTTTTTAATTTATTAAATCGCCGTCAGCGTATTGTGAACCAATTTAAAGTTCTTGGTTACGGTGGTTTCTTTAAACGCTTTCGTAAAGGTACCGAAAAGAGAATATTTTACCGTAATCAAATCATAGGTTCCCATATTTTTAATACTTAAGACAAATATATTAGACACGCCCCGATTGAACTGTACTTCAGCCACTTTTGTATCTCTTTGAAATACAGATAAGTATTGTCCGTTGGTTAGGATCATCCGATCACTTCTATTATTAGTAGCGGCACTAATCGGAGAAATTCCTTTATACGGATCGATGGTAAGTTGGGTCTTATCAGCATATTTCACTAAAACCTTATCTGCCTTTATGGTGAAGGAAAGGATAAGATTAGGATTAAGAAATATGTCATCAGATTTGTTTAAGGGATTAGTTTTATCGATTATCTCTTGACCATCAGAAACCCTACCATCATCACTATCGAAATCTAAAGGATTGGTAAGATAAACTAAGACTTCTTGACCGTCAGATAATTTATCATTATCTGTGTCTGAGACTAAAGGATTAGTGCCATAACTTTTTTCTTGCGTATTTGTTAATCCATCACCGTCTTGATCTCGATCATCTGTTGCATCACAACCGTCGGGAAGACCATCCTGATCTAAGTCTAACTTGTCATCGAAACCAGGACATTTATCTTCTATATCAGGATAACCATCGCCATCAGAATCCAGATTATTAACGTTATCGCACATATCCGGCACACCGTCACCATCTACGTCAATGTGATCATCAAATCCCGGACATTCATCTAAGGGATCGATTACTCCATCTCCATCACTATCCGGCAGATCCAGAGTTAGAATATTACAATCATCATCAATTCCATTAGCGATTATTTCAGTTTTTCCTGGGTTTATAGCAGCATTATTATCATTGCAATCGACATTGGAATTATAACCATCTTTATCAGCATCAACTGTATCCGAAGTGGCAGTATTGCAGTCATCATCCTTACCATTATATAATATCTCTATCTTACCGGGATTAATGTTAGCATCGTTATCATTGCAATCAACATCAACAGTGTATCCGTCGCCATCATTATCCTTAGGGGGAACTACGACGCAGGCGATTGGATAATTGCCGTATTTCATCACTCTTCCGGCATCTTCCGCAACAATTAATGTCGCTTCAGTATCAGAACAGTGTGATAAGACCGTTACGCCATCTAAATTTTTTCCAGGAAGGAAAGATTCTTTAAGATAAGTATTATTAACTGTAATCTCCCGCAATAAATTAGTGCTATCATATAGAATGTACAAGATTTTTGTTTCGGTACTGAAATAAAGGTCAGATATGTCTACTCTACCTGAAACCGGAGTAAATGAGTCGATCAAAGCAACGATCCCGGAGGTGAAATCTACATTTACAACATGGATTTTTCCATCTTCTTGCACTCCAAAGTAGAATAATCCATTTTTAATATTAGTGTAGGGATGATAACCGAAAGGGACATAAGCTACCCCTTGGATTCCAAGATTAGGGTCGATGGTAGCGGGAACTACTCCTGCTAAAGAGATTGTTTTTACCTTAGTTCCGGTGGAAGGATCAAACTGGATCAATTGGGAAGGAAATTCGACCACAATATAAACATACTTTGAAGCAGGATCCGCAATTGTAATACCTTCCAGATCTCCGGACATGCTCCAAGAAGTTACCCCCAAACCATCCAAATTCACTTTACTAACTGTTCCTTTATCGCTAACTAAAAACGAAGCACCATAAAAGGGATGCCAAACAATACCACTGGATTCAAATCCAGCCGGTAAGTTCTGTTGAATAGGAATCTCAAAACCCAAGGGCCAGGTATCATAATGATTAATAATTCCGTAACCATCAGAATCTCGGTTATCAATTGTATAGC
>JBBSWE010000127.1:0-3814 GCA_038046445.1 Nanobdellota archaeon
ACTCGGTTCCAGTAGATTTAAAATGTTTTCTTCCTTTTCCGATAAGATTTCTAGTCTTTAAACCCAATCGGTTTTGTTCACGTACAAATTGTTTTACAAAATCCGGCATTTGGTTTGTTAATTGTCCTTCAGACCCAAAAACATCATTATCTTTCCCTTCCCTTAAAATATCTTTTAACACCGAAACTATTCCTTGTCTGCCCTTAAACATAGAAATATTTCCACTCGTTTTAGTATGTTTATGTCTATTTGAAAGTTCGGGGATAATATCTTTGACATATTCTTCTTGCTCTTTTACATATTCTAATAACCTTTGCGGGGGAGTAGCTTGAAAGATTCTAGTTTTACCCATAATATGAAAACTAACTAAACCTCTATGGATCAACAAATTTATCGCCCCATAAGCGGAAGAACGTTGTATTCCCGTTTCTTTAGATATTTTACCTGCAGCAGAAGGACCATAGTCTACTAAACACAAGTATACTTTAGCTTCATTTCCAGACAGACCTATTTTTTCTAAGACCTTAGTTATACTCATAATTATCTAATTATCAAATACTTTATAACTTTTTCGGTTGTCCAAATATGTACAACATACATTAAAATAATCTTTCTTTACTGCACACTTATGTTAAACATAAACGCAGAAAGTATTTCACAAGCTTGGACCAAAAGCTTCTTAGCTCTCTTCAATTCTAAACCAAGTTTTGATTCAGAGTTATTTAGAGAAGAAACGTTAATTTTGGAGATAAATTATAATGATGATAATAAAAATTATCATCCCTTATTTCCGATGAAGAAAGAATTAGTTGATGAATATAATCATTTTATCCTAAATGGGGGAGAACCCAAAAGCGTTCTTCCTGAACATGCTCTTTATCATCAACGCATTTTCGCTTCAAATCAAGTGGAATGGGCTATCCATAAATTGAAATCTCGACCCAATACTAAAAGAGCTCAAGTTAGTGTTTGGATTCCCCAAATAGATCAGTATAGCGAAAAGTCTCCCTGCTTACAACTTCTCTGGTTTAGAGAATTAGACGGAAAGTTAGAGATGCATGCTCACATGCGAGCTAATGATGGATATAAAAAATTACTGATGAATTTGAACATTTTTTCTGAAGTCCAAAAGTATGTCGCCAACAAACTTCAATTAGAAGTTGGAAAATATATCCATTTTGTGGACAGCTTTCATTTTTATGAAGAGGATAAGGATAGAATAATGGCATTAAAAGAAGAGTTTGAGAAAGAAAATGAATCCCTTAGAAGAGATAATATCTTAATTCTACCAAATTAGAATGGTTTTTAAAGTTATTTGATTTCTTTCTTCAAATTTGGTTTTTGGTCTAAAATTTTTGGGAAGATTGATTCCGCAACTTTAATCGCTTCTAAGGCTTCTTCCTTTTCTGCATCTTTGCCGTAATATTTAGTCCCGTTTCTTATTCTTCTTAACCAGTCTACTTTTTCCGCTTCTGAAATAGAAAAACCCAGCAATAATAAGTAGGCTACTGATGCTTCGTGGGAATAAGATTTATATCCTTCTAAGAAAAGAACGGCATCAATTACTTCTCTGATTGCTTCATAAGCATTTTCCAGAACATATTTTGGTTTTTGTGAAGCAAGTATAGCTTTAGCCATTTCTAATCGGTCTAAACCGTCTTTTGCTGTAGCTTTAGCTTGGTTTAAGTCAGGAGATTGCTTTTTAACTTCATTCTTGACCAGAAAATAAGAGAATTCTTTCATAGAGCACCCTTAACAACTATTCCGTTGTAAAGATTTGCTCTAAATTCTTCGCTAACTTTGTCTAATCTTACAAAATGCAGAGATATTTTCCTCTTTAGACTCTTTTCAAATTTATTTAACTCGATTGACTTTTCACTGCAACCGGTCAAAGCAAGATCTATATCGGATGATTCTAAATCCTCCCCTCTAGAATATGATCCAAAACAGACTAAGGAGTGAAAATTAAATTGTTCAGAGAGAGATTTAACTAATCCCGAAGAGTACAGCCTTTCAAGGTTGTTAGAGCGCTTTAACCATTTGAACTCTTCGTTTTCTAAATTTGGCTTAACTTTAGTCCAAGCCTTAGTTTTCGCAATAATAATAAGGTCTTCTTTTTTCAGTTTACTAATTGCTGCCAGTATGGCTGGCATGGAAAGCTTCATTTCCCGCGACAATTCCCGCAGGTGTGTTTCTCTAAGCGGATAAGTGAAGAAATATTCCAATACCCTCCAAGTGTTATTTTTTTCTATCATCTGGTATTATAAAATAACAATTGGTATTTAAATGTTACGGTATTAGTTTCCAATGGGGTGATTCGCTAAGGATTTTCAGCAGGTCTTCCATTTTTCTTTTAATCGTAGATAAAAATTACTGATATCTTTTTAATAATCTTTTTGGTTTAAAATATTCACTTATCAAAAATATATTTGAATTCCTCTAAAAAAATAAAGTGGTTATTAGATGATTCAACTGTCTCTGGATTATAATAGCTTTTTTAGTTCATAGTAAGGGTTATAGATTGCGTAATGGTAATAAATTATTAATCCTACTGCAAAGCATATTAAGATTATACTTGCAATCCATAGCGAAGTATCTCCCGACTTCATCGCAAATAGAAAGGATAGAGTACCAACCGCAGTACATATTATTATTCCAATGCGTGTAAGTGTTAACTCTCTACTAAGATAATCCATTTCTGCCTTTATTCTATCTTTACTCCACTTTTTACGGTCATATTCTTGAAGGTTGGTTTTGCTCATTTGAAGCTTATCTTAACTTCAAAGTTTAAAAACATTTGCTTAATTTTTTGTTGAATTGAACAGTAAGAAGTGATTATAAATTTATATTAGAAAAAATATATTTTTATTGATCCCAAAACTAATGTTTATATAGTTTGTTCTGTTTGGATTATAACATGATTTCAAATATTGCAGCTACTTTATTTACGGGAATGATTTTAACTTTTGTAATCATAAGGGACTTATATTTGCATTTTAAGGAACACCGGTTTGACTATGAAATAAAAGAACTTTCAAAAATAAAAATTTTGTTTATAATAAATATCTTATCTTTGTTCTTCTCTTTATTTTTATTGATTTTGGTTATCTTTCTTGAGTTTATTGGTGTTATATCTGTAGTACCTATCGTAATTAGCTTAATTTCAATAATTATATCCCTCGTTTTACTTTGTCTCTTTATCATTTATGAACCAAGACGTGATGCACGCTTAAAATCTTAACATAGATTTAATCGATAAAGAAAAATATAAGGAGTAATATCGTATGGCAAATGACTTAATGAAGAATAACATTGAATTTGAAAAATTAGTGGATAAGTTAAAACTACAAGTTAACGAGAAGAAAGAAGAGATTGAGAATACTGCATTAAGCGCGATGGAAACTGCATTGGATAATAAAGATTTAAGGAATGCTACACTTTATGCTCTCCTCTTATTTTGGATGAATCAGAAGTGATTTTTGGATTAAAGGTCAGGTTTCCTATGAATAAAATCCTCCCAGAACACCCAAAAAAAAATACCGCCCAAACCACCAAAACCATTAAAGAGAAATGCATTGATTAGTATAACGGTAAATGCATTTCTAATATATAGTAACTGACATAAATATTTAGACGTCTATTCAGTTACTATATGCAAGACAAAGAAACTACTTTGTCTGCACACAAATAAAGTCGTTGCTTTATTTTGTGTTCGAAAGACATAATGTTTTTATATAATTATTTATGTCTTTCGCTATAAAGGCACAATTCGCTTTGTGAGTGATTCCTCGTTTTTAAACAAAAAATACTCCTT
>JBBSWE010000128.1:0-5798 GCA_038046445.1 Nanobdellota archaeon
TTTGGCGTCTTTAAGAATTTTTCTTATCGTCGGGGGGAATTAAGCGTTTGCCTCTCCTCAAGCAAAGATTGACCTAATCCGGTTTGCAGGAGTGGATAAGGTAAATATATTTGACCGGGTGCAAGTTCAAGACGATTTACTTACCCAGTTTGATCAGGCGATTTTATTTCTAAGAAAACATCTTAACACCAGAAGTGAAATTAAGGGTGTAAACAGAACCGATAAAATGGAAATACCTTTAGAAGCGCTACGGGAAGCGGTTGTAAATGCTTTGATCCATAGAGATTATAGCGTTACTGGAACTAATATCAGCGTGGAGATATATGATGATAGAGTAATCATCTTAAATCCGGGAGCTTTACCGAAAGGATTGGATAAAAATAATTTTGGGAAGGTTTCTGTCAGAAGAAACGAGCTTATTGCCGATTTATTTTATCGTATGGATAAAGTTGAAAGAGCTGGAACTGGCATTCAAAGAATGAAAAATATCTTAGAAAAGGAGGGACTGAAAGCGCCAGAATTTGAGTTCGGAAGCTTTTTTACGGTGATATTCAAAAGACCCAGCCAGGAGAAGTTGAGAGGGGAAACTGTGGAGAAAACTGTGGAGAAAACTGTGGAGAAAGTTCTTGCAGCAATAACCACAAAGCCAGACATAAGCGCAAAAGAATTGGAATTAGTTACGGGTCTTACTAGAAGAGGAGTAGAATGGAATTTACAGCAACTTAAAGAGAAAGGTTTAATTAAACGCGTTGGTCCAGACAAAGGTGGACATTGGGAAGTGAAGAAATGAATATAGATTTAAACAAGAGAAGGATTGCGAGGTTGTAGATGAGATGGACGATGATTTCTATTTTCTGAAGAGGGATTCCATCAGTAAAGTAAAAGAGATTTTGATCTGGTATAAGATAACCTTCCCTTTTAATCGTAGTATTGTTAAAACTATGAATAAAACTACAAATAAAACTACAAATAAAAGAGATGTTGCTTCTGAACTGCTTCTTTTATTAGAGAACAACCCTAATTTAAGTATGGTAGAAATTGGGCAGAAACTACAAATAACCCCCTTCAATGTTCAATATTATATTAATAAATTAAAAGATGCTGAAAGAATTAAACGAGTGGGAAGTAAAAAAACAGGTCGATGGGTGGTAAAATAAAAATGCCATACAAACTTCTCACCAAATCCAAGTACTTAATCGGTATGCAATGTCCTAAGCTACTTTGGATTATGTTCCATCAACCAGAGAAAATCCCAGAAGTGGATGCTTCTACTCAATACCGTTTTGATCAAGGAGAGCTTGTAGGACAATTAGCCAAGAAGCTTTATCCTAAAGGTGTTGATATTTCTTACGGAGACTTCAAAACCAATCTTGATAAGACTAAAGAACTATTGAAACAGAATCTGTCTCTGTTTGAAGCTGGAGTTGTAGTAGGAAGAACTTTTGCCCGAGCGGACATTCTTGTTCCCAATAAAGAAGGTTGGGACATCGTTGAAGTGAAATCTAGCACTTCCGTCAAAGATGAAAACATTCAGGATGTTTCTTTCCAAAAGTATGTCTATGAACAATCTGGTCTTAAGATCAAAAAATGTTCTCTTCTGCATTTGAATAATGAATATGTTAAGAAAGGAGAGATTGACCCTAAAAAATTATTTATCCTTGAAGATATCAGTAAAGAAGTGGAAGAAGCTTCTATTGGTATTAAAGAAAGAATTGATGAAATGCTTAAGATCATTGATGCGGAGAAGATGCCTTGCGTTAAGATAAGTAATTCCTGTCACAATCCATATGAATGCTTAGTTGAGGAATGTTGGGAACATATGCCGGAGCATAATGTTTTTCATCTTTATCGCATTGGGAAGAAAGCTTTTGATTTGGTGGAGAATGGGATTTTAGCCTTGGAGGATGTTCCTTCAGATACTAAATTAACTGAGATTCAACAGATACAGCTTAAATGTGCTAAGGGCAAGTGTCCTCATGTCAATAAAACGGAGATTAAGAAGTTTTTATCATCTTTAGAAGAACCCTTACACTTCTTAGATTTCGAGACCTTTGCTACCGCTATCCCTCTTTTTGATGGTACAAGACCGTATCAAGCTATTCCTTTTCAATTCAGTCTTCACGTTGACGATAAACATCATTCCTTTTTGGCTTTGAATAAAGATGATCCTAGGAAAGATTTTCTTAATGCTTTAAAGAAAGCGATTGGTCCGAAAGGTAGTATTATTGTTTACAATCAATCATTTGAACAGGGACGTTTAAGGGAATTGGCTTCAATCTTTCCTAAAGAGAAAGCTTGGATTGAATCTGTTATTGCTCGTATGGTAGACTTACTTATTCCTTTCAGAAATTTCCATTACTATCATCCACAGCAGAAAGGTTCTGCTTCCATCAAAGAAGTGCTTCCTGCTTTAACTGGGAAGAGTTATTCAGAGATGGAGATTGGTGATGGTGGAACAGCTAGTTTAAGCTTCTTGACGATGGTTCAAGAAGACCTTCCTGAAAAAGAGAAGCTAAAGATTAAAAAAGACTTAGAGGATTATTGTGGTTTAGATACCGAAGGGATGGTATGGATAATTGAGAAGTTGAGGGGGATGGTGAGATGAGTTTAGCGGGTTATTGTGATAAATACTGCGTTTAAGGGGCGTTACATCCAATCGAATTTTCTTTAACGGTTTTCTGTGTCTTTAGAGTGTATGTTATAATCACCAAAGAAACAGTGGATTAATTCTGTCCCATAACCGTTAAAAAGAGTGTGCGGGGTTCTCTCTGTGAGTCAGTTCTTCAGGCGACTTGCATGAATGAAGCTCTCGCTACTCAAATAATTTTCTAAAAGAATATAGCTCAATCTAGAAAGCAAAAATAAAGAAAAAATAAAGTCTCTCCGAAGGGAGAAATTATCTTGCACCATTAAGTGCTACGTAATTCCCCCCAGAAATACTCTTCTTTAGACCGATGCTGAAGAATCTACTTTCCACCTAAATGAGAATGCTCCAGTGGAATAAAGTAAGATTATATAGTAAAGTTTATAAATAATTCTTATATTATCATACTTAATGAATAAAACAGAACTAAAAGTACTGCAAGAAATAATAAGAAATAAAGAAAGTAACGTCTCTAGCTTGAGCCAGAAACTGAAGAAATCTCCTTCCAGAATCTATGGTTGTTTACAAAAGTTAAAACCATTACTTACCAATCCATTAATAGAAAGCTATAAGAAATTATTCCTATCTCAACCTTACGATTTCTCTTTCCTAACCCCAACTAATCTTAAGATCCTCCTCAAACTACCTTCTACTTTCACTAAATTAGTTAAAGAAACCAAGCTGAGCCGCTTTACCGTACATCAACTCTTAAGACAATTGAAAAATCGTGGTTTCATCAATCAGAGTAATGAAATCATCAATCCAGAACTTCTAGAACTCCTTCAAACCTTGAAGAAATATCCTACTCCTCTTTCTTTACCGGTAGACGCAGTAATCGTTTACCAAGACCAAGAGCATGACTTAATCCTTTCTGAAACTCCCCTAAAATTATCCCCAACAGCTTTCTCTGCTTTTGATGTTAATATCCAGCCGTTACACCGTTATTATACCACCAAAATCAAACCCACAAAACAAGACATCTTTGAAGATGCTAAACTTCTTTCTAAAGACAAAAGAGATCAGTTCATCACCGCTTTATTTTATTATAAACATCGAAAAGAATTAAAAGAAGATAAAGAATACCAAGAGATAATCGAAAGCAAAGAATTTACAAAGAATTAATCGGTGGAGAGAAAATAATGAAAAATAGCGGGGGGTGGACGCTCAGGAAGACTGCAAACGCAGTTTACCATTTGAATACGGCGGCATTTTTGTGCCTCCACCGACCTATGGGTTATGAGCCCATCGGGCACTCCTAGCTACCCTACCCCGCTATTTAAACTATGAAATTTCTCCTTATTTAAAAAGCTTCGCTTTAAAGGAAGATATTTTTATTTAAGAGATTAAAGCAAAAGAAAGATATTCTTACTTTCTTTCTCGGTGTTTCAACACCCCTTTCAATTGTTGAATACTCGCTTCCACTGCGGCGAAAGACTGCATCAACTCAGAAATAACTCTCTGAACTTCAGCCCATTTTCCCTGACCCGCTAATTCGTTGATTTTAGGGGGAAGTTGGGGTAAGTATCCAACAAATAAAGCTTCGTAATAATCCAACTGTTTTTCAATATCAGTAAGGTCTCGAGTGAAACTGGGGTCTTTCTTCAACTCCTCCATTTTTTTTCGCAACTCTTGATATACGCGATATAACCTGCGTTCAAATCTAACTACTCTTCTCAGGATACTCAAACATTTATTTTTATGTTTCTTATTAACCTCGCCCAATATCTTCTTCAGTAAATAACCTTCACGCAAGAGCCACTTTTGCTCTTCATCATCCAATTTAGTAAGATCATCAGAAATATCTTTTACAAATCTTCTTCTTTCAAACTGTTGAATCAATAAAGGAAATTCTTCATAAATATCTTTAACTACCATCCTCAATCTTTCTAATGCAATTAGTTCTTCACGGACAATAGCTTGTACACTCTTTTTTTGACTGATCAATTCTTCTAATTTTTGCAGATTTTCTAAAACAGATTCACGGTAAGCAATCATTTCTGTCTTACCGACATGTGCGGGAGTAGAATCCGGTTTGAATTTAAAAAGATAATAACTACTTACCTGTTCTTGAATTGTATGCAGAAAACTAGCATTATGTTTAATCCTCCTTTTTCCAGTATTGGAAATTAATCGATTTAATACCAATAAATTATCAACATCTTCCCCCTCTCCAATTAATTCATTGGCAAGATTACTCAATTCTCTTTCACCTTGAAAACTCCAATCGTGCTCGGTAATAGTAGCAACCACATAACCTAATTCTTTTATTCTTCTCGCCACCGCTTGATGAATGCTTTCATTATCATTAGCTACAATAACCTTTGCTTTCCCGGAATAGTTCACAGAAAAAATTTTTTAGGCAGATTATTTCGGAACTCTTAGGTAAAGTTAAGTTCCCTAAAATATAGGTGTCCTCTGATGCTAAGGAATAAATTCTATCAAAAATAAGTTCTAAGGGAATTAGTATGGCGTACTTACAACCGCTCCAATCTCCACTTAAATGCCCTCCTACTCCTCCATTGAGAGAAAAATGCAAAGTTTCTCTAGGCGCATATACAAATTCAGATCCTACTTGAATCCGTTTAGCATCGCCAGAAGTTCTTATCACTCCGTTTTCCGGAAAATAGTTAGTTAAATGAACTGCGACCAAAGCTTTGATATTTAATCTCCTTCTTAATCTACTTTCTTGATCCAAAGCTATTTGAATTCTTCTCCAACGCTCTTCTTCCCATTGAGCGGATAATTCTGCTGCCTCCTTGGCTTGCTTTAAATCTTGTGGTGAAAGCATGTCCTTGCTAAAATGAAAGAGTTTATAAAATTTTAGGAATCAAGAAGATTTTTAAATAAGGGACTATTTGAAGTAAATACGCCCTCGTAGTATAGTGGATAGAATACGAGCTTGCGGCAGAATGAAGCGATGTTTCACCGTGCAGAAAGCTTGTGACCGGGGTTCGAATCCCCGCGAGGGCGCTTTTATCGGGCCTGTAGTCCAGTGGCTATGACGTCGCCTTCACACAAACCTTTTGCTTCGCAAAATGTTTGATCGAAATAAGGTCAAGTGGGGCACTCGCTCCGCTCGACCCCACGATACGCAAGGAAGGGTTTGGAAAGTGGCGAAGATCAGGGGTTCGAACGGCAACAAGATTGTTACGAA
>JBBSWE010000129.1:0-3388 GCA_038046445.1 Nanobdellota archaeon
ATTGCAAGCAGTTATGTGAACCTTGCGAAGGAGACTATCAATGTGAGGATGGCAGAGGCAAGGATATGTGCATCAACTTTCCGGATTCCAAATCTTTATTCTATAACAAGAAGAAATTCTGCGCGCAAGATTGCAGCAATGATGCTTGTCCGACGGGGTATGATTGCATGGATGTATTTTCTGAAGTGGAGAAAGTTAATAAGAAAAGATGTTTATCTAACTTTATTACCGGAATAGTTCCTGCTTGTTCTAACGGAGAAAATTGCGATCCTAAAACTTATACTCGTCGATGTGAAGGGAATGTTTTACACGCTTGTGATGCGGAGGATAATTTGGAAAAGATTGCTGATTGTGGTTATTATGGTATGAATTGTGGATTTTCTTTTACTTATCATAAAAATATTTGCTCTGGAAAATCTCAACTTGGAGAACCTTGTCCAGATCCTATTGATTGTAATTACCATTTGTCTGATTTATGTGTCAATGTTGGTTCGGGGTTGAGTACTTACTGCAGTAAATTATGCCAGACAGATGGTGATTGTCCTAATATTTTTTTCTGTGAATTAATATCTACCGGAAAGAAAGTTTGTTCTCCTAAGAATTAAGATACTTTACTGATACTATCTGTTTTTGGAATTCCCATCTTCTCCCCCACACATCCCGCTCCTGACCCCACACATGGAATCAGAAACATTTTTTCAATCTCTATCTGGCTCTTTCCCTTATCAATAATCGATTTTTGTGTTGCTGGACTCAACTGGTTCCATACAATTCTTGCATCTGGAGTACCTTTGAGCTGGATTGAATTTAGAGCTGCCAGTACTTTCCTCCGTCTTACCCTCTCCAGTAATTTTTTTCATTCCTGTTTTTAGCACACACTTTCCATCAATACAAACCTCATTTTGTGATATGCAAAACACATTAGCACAGGGGTCTTTCTTTGCCGTTAAACCGCTAACCGGCAGGCAGATTTTTACCGGAACAGTTTTTTCCACTCCTCCTTCCGTTATGCTTTGCATGCCGCTGGGCTGGCAGATACTGGACAAGCACTCTTTACTCTCGGTGCAAGCTGCTCCCCCTTCTTTTTTAATAGTGGGAATAGCTCCCACTGTCCTTAATGGACTGTTGCACAAGCAAGTATAATTGCCGGTAATTCGGCTGCCGCAATCCACCAATTTGTCTTTATCATGGGCAGCGATGCATACTTCTCCCTTCCGGGTACATGCAACGTTGCAGAAGAAATTATTTTTTAATCTTGATAAACTTTTGATCTTTTATCTATATCCGAAATAAGGATTTTATTTTGGTCATAATCGACAACATACAAAATCCTATAATCCCCTATTCTTATTCTAAATACTTTTTCGGTCCTGCCCACAATTCTTTTGGCATCGGTAGGAAAAGGGTCCACACTTAACTTTTCCAACTTAATAAACACTCTTTTTCTAACAATCTTATCTGCTCTTTCCAAGAATTTAACCGCAAAGCTGCTAAATTCTATCTCAAACAATTTTAAACCTCTATTTGCTTTTTTAACTTATCAAAAGAAATAGTCTTCTTATTTTTATACTCACTAATACTTTGCTCTAATCTTTTTTCTTCTTCAGAAGTAAGAATAAAATCAACATCTACCATGTGTTCTTTAATAAAATTTAACTCCTGCTTTATTTCGTGTAATTCTTCTAAAATCTCTTGATTAAACTGTTTGTTTTCCATCTTATTCTTCTAAAACCTCTTCTAATTTATAATCCTTTTGCCGGATTTTCCACAACCTTTAAATATCTCTATCACTTCCCAGTAGTTATGTTAGAGAAACTCTTACGTGAGCTTTTGATTCCCGTCGTAGTGGGCATTGCTGCCTGCAGTTCTCCTTCAGACAATTCTTCCGGCTGTCTGGTCGACAGCGACTGCTTGTCTGGCAGATACTGCCGTAAAGAAGCAGGAAAAGAATATGGTGTTTGTGCTTTTCATGAAGATATTATTGAAGATGTTTCTCCCGAAGTGATTGCTTGCGGCAATAGCGTGTGTGAAGAAGGAGAGAATTGCACTAGCTGTGCTTTAGATTGCGGCGATTGCAAGCAATTATGCCAGCCTTGCGAAGGAGACTATCAATGTGGTGATGGCAGAGATAGGTGTATTAATTTCAAATATAACTCTTTATTTTATAATAATAATTCTTTTTGTAGTAAGGATTGCTCATTAGAAGAATGCCCTTTCGGATACAAATGTTCTGACATTTTTATTGAAAGGATAAAAAAAGTTGAAAAGCAATGTCTTCCTAAGAAAGCATCCGGTGTGCCTTTATGTGTAACTGATAATTTCTGCGAGAAAGGTTATAATCGCAAATGTGAAGCTGGTGCTTTATATTATTGTAATGAAGAAATAAATAAAGTTAGTGTTGCTGATTGCGAACATTATGGATTAGCTTGTGGTTTTTCAAATTATTATAATGAAAATGTATGCCATGGTTTTTCTAAATTTGGTGAGCCTTGTCCAGAATGGTTTGATTGTAATGAAGGTTCGGAAGCAGATAATTGTGTGGGGGTTGGAGGAATAAATTATTGTACTAAAAAGTGTAATACTCTCACTGATTGTCCTTCTGGTTTTTCTTGTGAAACAATAAGTTCCGGAGAAAAGGTTTGTGTCCGTTTAGATTAAATGTTTTTCTATTGGATGTTCATATCTGGTTTAACTTGCTCAGGAGTTTCTTTAGTGTTAATTAATGGTTTAATTTCTATCATCTTCTCACCCACACATCCTCCTGCCCCTGGCCCTTTGCATCCAACAAATATTCCTTCAATCTCCTTCAAACTCTTTCCCATATCAATAATCGATTTTTGCGTTGCTGGATCCAACTGATTCCATACAATTCTTGCATCTGGAGTAAATCCTTTTATGTCTCCGGTGAAAACTGCTCCGGTACTGCCGGTACCGCTGTCGATTATAATATCATCTGCAGTTTTATCTTCTGAGAATAAATTTCCTAAACATATTTTTCTTGCGATTGCTTTTCCTTTTGTCTCACTACTCCCTTCGCCACAATCTTTCGATAAGCATTCTTTATCCTCTGTACAGAGAGCTCCTCCTGCTTTCTTTGGAAGGCAAGATCCTCTCCCTGCCGAGATGGCGCAATAACCAAATCTTCCGCAATCTGCATCTTTAGAACAAGTATTTTTCGATTTACTTATTTTTCCAATTCCCGGTATCGCTCCCACTGTCCTTAATGGACTGCTGCACAAACAAGTATAATTGCCAGTAATTCGGCTGCCGCAATCGACCAATTTGTCTTTATCATGGGCAGCGATGCATACTTCTCCCTTTCGAGTACATTCGACGTTGCAAATCATTTTTGCGTTTCCTTGGCCAATAGTAGCGCTGTTGATCATGC
>JBBSWE010000130.1:0-2655 GCA_038046445.1 Nanobdellota archaeon
TTGGATTCTGCTTCTCTTAAAGAAAGATCAATAGCATCAGGCTCGATTACCTCCACTCTGAAATCATAAACTAATTCATGAATCCGTTCAAACAATTCTTCTCTGACCGAAGAACTGAGCAGTTTAGAGTCTTTTACACCTAACCATTCTAATTTCTTGAGATTCTCTTCTTCTACCGCTAACGCTACCATGACCATGGGACCGAGGATGGGGCCTTTGGGAGAGTTTAGTTTTTACTAGAACTCGCTTCCTGCCTCATCCACACCAACTATCAACTGATTTGGTTTCATGTTCTTTTTTCTAATTATTACCTACAATAATAGAGGAATTTAAATAAGTTTAGAGGGAAAAACATTATTAAAGATATTTACAACTCTTTTCCATCTTTACGCGCTTTCCCTAAACTGTTTTTGAAGTCCTCTGGTCTTACGAGAATCTTTAAATCTCCTCTTAACCCAAATCTTTCCGACATCAGTTCTTCCACTAAACCAGTGCGCTCTTTAGAACAGGTTAATTCCAAACTGGACATCATTCCTTCTGCTTGATCCCATCCTCTCACCACAACAGTGAATTCTTCCACATGGTAAACATTATCAGACACCTTATAACCTACTTCTTCCAATGTTTTCTTAAAATCTTCCAGAGGACGGCGAACTAGAAATTTTTGGTGGTGATACTGGCTGGAAGAGTTACGGACATTTTTCGGCGCGTCGCCTGCGACAACTACCATCCGACGTACCCCACGGAGACGGTACTTGCCATCAACATCCCTATCGTTCGCGTTGAAACTGGAACTGCCGCCGAAATCATTAAGCCAAGAGGCCTGCCATAAAGTTCCGCCCCGAGCTTCTCTCTGCACATACGTTGGATTCAAAACATGAAGATTAGTCTCGGCAATCTTTCTTACCCTATTATCATTCAAGAAAGTTAAATATTCTCCAGTAAACCCAATTCCGTTCAGCCCTTTCTTTTCCTCACCATTAGCCGGAACGAAATTATTTCCATCCCAGACATAACCATCCGCAGTTCTTATTCTTAAAGAGCGATAAGTTGAATCATTACCTTGCAAGCGAAACTGGCTCAAATCCATCACTTCAGCATTCCTGAAGGCAGCATCAGATTCTACCTGTTCTGGACGGAAATTGCCAATAGTTTCCAATTGATCATAAGAGCTATTCTCGGCATCAAAAAGATGGGTAAGGATAAGGTTATCTTCTTCTCCGGTCAGGCCCCACAACACTTGGCTGCCTTTGCCCGACTGGTAAGCATTGCCGTCAGCAGTATACAGCCATACTTGGCATAGGTCAGAATTAGTTATACGCTCCTTAGTTACATCACGGGAACGCTGAAAAGTCTTTTCCTCTAACTGAGCATAGGCTCTTAAGTTGCCGGAAATATTTTCAATAATCCGAATGTCGGTCATGTTGTTTTCCTCCGTTAAAATACTTACAACCCAAACGCATCTGTAAACTCTCTCATTCGTCTATATTCAGCTAAGAATACTGAACCTTTCTCGGTCAGCAAAATTGTTTTTACGGGAGCTTCTCTTTTTTTATGGAACTCTTCTTCTACTTGAATTAATTCCTTGCCGATTAACTCATCCATGTACAGATTAAGAAGCTTGTGCGAAAGGTTAGATTTGTACATCAGATGGGTGGGCTTGATTCTACCGCCCTTATTCTGGATAGACAAGAGGATGTCAAAAATCAGTTCTAATCTAGATCTACGGGAAGCCATTAGTTTCTCCTCACCTTTCGATAAGCAGACAATAATAATAAGAATCCCACCAATAAAAATATCTCTCCCAGCGCATACATGCTTTCCCATTGGAAGACAAAGATAAAAGCTAGATTGCTTAGCAGGATAAATAGGAAAGCACTCATTACCATGAAAGCTTTACTATTTCTGTTAGTGTTAAGATAATTCTTATAATAATTTAGTACTGTTAATCCTAAGATCACCGAACTGGTTAAGTAAAATACAGAATACTTAAAGTTGCTCACAAAGCAGATTAATAAAATCAAGTACAGAAACAAAGCGATTTGACTGACTTCATAATAGTTGCTTAAACGCTCTCGAGATTTCTGCGAAACGAAGAACAATAACATCCATGCTCCTAATAGTCCGGCCATCTGCAAGAAGAAAGCTCCACGATAGAACAAGTCAGCGAATTGCAATCCCGTTCCGGTTACTGGCATCAAGGTTTGTGCTACCACTTCACGTAAAGAGCCATAATACAGCACTCCAAAAGTAAACATTTTTACGGCTAAACTTAATCCAATCAAAACAAAAGCTAAAGAGAAATAACCATACTTGTTCTCCCGACTCATTTGATAGACTTTCCAGCTGTAACCAGCAACCAAAAAAGCCACAATTAGACTAATCCCTTCAAAAATCAAATCGTAACCATTAAACCAGCTTGGTGTGAAAAACAATTGATACATGCGTTAAACCCCCTTCATCAGCCTCTTATATTAGCTGCTCAACTTACTTGAGAGTAACAAAATACGTTTTCGCTTTAAAAAGCTTGTGGAGTTATTTTCTTAATTGGCCTTCTTTAGCCCTGGTTCCCGGTGTTTATAAATAAGTAGATTATATCTGGCGTTGCGTGGATATTAAGCATCAATGATGCTTTTCCCAAAAATCAAACTTTTC
>JBBSWE010000131.1:0-7623 GCA_038046445.1 Nanobdellota archaeon
TAAGCAAGTAAGGGTCTGTATTTTGACTAATGGAAAAGAAATAAGGGTGTATGACCCATTTATCCTCTCCAAAAGTTCTGAAGGGAAAAT
The DNA here is from genome assembly GCA_038046445.1 of Nanobdellota archaeon. Taxonomy (GTDB): domain Archaea; phylum Nanobdellota; class Nanobdellia; order Woesearchaeales; family GW2011-AR9; genus JACRPH01. The sequence continues at coordinate 91 of JBBSWE010000131.1, forward strand.
GTTATTTTCAGTACAGATTAACCAATATGAAAATATGTTTGAACAAAGATTATGGTTTTTATCTTATAATGAAATTAAAGATAATGCTATTTTAGCAAAGTTTGCATCAAAAGGTGAAGTTAAAAAACCAGTAAGCGAGGAAGTGATTGATAACATAATTAAAGGAAGAAAATTGTTAATAGATTCAATCCTTCAATTAAATAAAATTGATGATTTTAACATGGCAAGAGAAAATGCCCATAAAATAATTAATAGATTTTTATTTATTAGAGTGGCGGAAGATAGGGGTTTCTTTAAAGAATTGGACCATGGTAGAATCTTAGAAGATAGGGTTAATATATTTAAGAAAAGAATTTCTCAAAAGATTAAGCCGTTAATGAATGAAATAAAAGATTTATTTATGGAAATAAATGAGGTATATAATGGAGAATTATTTAAGCCGCATTCCTGCGAGGAGCTTAAAATTGATAATGAATCCTTAGAAAAAGTAGTTTACCTTATGTATTACATTAAGCACGAAAATGGTGAAGAAGACCAAGTGGATTTCTCAAAATTGGATGCTGACGTGTTGGGAAGTATCTATGAAAAATTTTTGGGAACAATAATTCACGAAACTAAGAGTGGAAAATTAGTAGAAAAAGTAGATAATGGTGTAAGAAAAGAGATGGGGCAGTATTATACTCCGCAGTATATTGTTGATTTCATTGTTAAAAATACAATTAACTCATACCTAGAAGAGAATCCAGATAAACTATTTTCTATTAAGATTATTGATCCAGCCTGTGGCAGCGGGGCATTTTTAATAAAAGCGTTTGATTCAGTTTATAATAAGTATCGTGATTTTAATAAACAACAGGAATCAAAAAGGAAGACAAACGACCTTTCCGGATTTATTGATGATAAATCGGTTGCAAGAATTAATGAAGTTATACTTCATAAACACATCCACGGAGTTGACTTAGATTCTGAAGCGGTAGAATTAGCAAAAATAAATTTATGGCTTAGAACAATTCAGGAAAACATGAAGTTAAATGAATTGAATAAGAATATTAAACAAGGAAACAGCTTAATTAGTGATAAAGCAATTGATCCTAAAAATGCTTTAGACTGGGCTCAGGAATTTCCCTATAAATTTGATATTGTAATTGGAAATCCCCCTTGGATATCAATTAAAGGGAAACAGAAGAGTATAGATGTTTCCGAAGAAGAGCTTAACTACTATTTCAAAACTTATAATTGCGATACATATATGCCTAACATGTATGAAATATTTATCCGAAAAGGATTGCAATTGCTGACGGAAAACGGTTTTTTTAGTTTTATAGTGCCAGATAGACTTTGCGCAAATCAGCAATTTATTGAATTGAGAAAAGATTTATTGGAGAATTATACTATAAAAAAGTTATGGTTTAAGGTAAAATTTCCGGAGATTATTGCAGATACAGTTGTTTTCGTAATACAGAATAAGAAGCCGTCGAATAATTTGATTGAAATTAGAGAAAATAATAAAGAAATGTGTACAATACCACAAAACACCTATTTAAATTCCAGCGATTTTAGTTGGTTTTATGTAAAAAAAGATTTGTTTGATATTTTTAATAAAATTAGAAGACAAAAAGGCATTATTCAACTTTTTGAATTTTCCGATATAAAAACAACCTCCGGTTGTGGAGCCAAATCTCATCTTATTTCTGATGAAAAAACTAATGAGCGCCAAATCCAAATCTTAAAAGGAGAATCCATTAATAAATATGTAACGCTTAAAAAATTATGGTTTAATTTTGAAAAAAGAAATTTAAGTGGAAGAACTACTAATCAGGAAATATTGGGTAAAAAGTATAAAGTTCTATTAAGAAAAACAGGAATTGATTTAATCGCGACATTTGATGATTCTAGCATTTTCCCAGAGCAATCTCTTTATTTTGTTTATACAGAAGAAGATAAAAACAAAGAAGACCTTATTTTCTTGACTGGATTATTAAATTCTACGCTTATGAATGTATATTATAGAAATTTTGCTATTACAAACAGAGATGCTACACCCCAATTAAAGAAAATGGATTTAGATAAATTCCCGATTATTATTCCTTCTCAAGAAACAAAAGAGAAGATTAATTCAATAGTTTTAGAATTGATGGGGCTTCAAAAACCATACTTATCGGTCTGTGTAAAAGTAGCTAATTCTGACGCCTCAAAGAAAGGCTATTATAACCTGGTTGAAGAAAAAACAAAGATAAAAACCAAAATTGATGAATTAGAATTAAAGCTCAACGAGTTAATTTATGAATTATATGGGATAGTTAATAAAGAAGACATAAAAATTATTAAAGAGAGTTTAAACTAATTTAAAACGCGGAAGAATTATTTACTTAAAAAGATGGTAGATCTAGGCAAGAACTGTTTTGAGTACGAGACTTTACATGAAGGAGATAATAAAATCCTTAAGATTTACACTGAGAAGTGCAACTTCCCTCCTTCTATCGAATACAACGACCTCTGCTTCGGAAAAATCATCGACATTCTAATGCAGGTGAGCGGAGTGACCACGATTATTCTCACTCAACTGCGAGAATATGAATACGATTACTCCCAAACCCAATTGTTAATCGAACTGGCTTCCTTATACAAAGCACTAAACAAAGAAGATCGTTACTTGTATTCGCAAGTGGTAGTTGATCCCCAGCATGAACGCTATGTCCGCAACAGTTACACCCAATTTCAACGCATTGTTAACAAGCGTTTAAAAGAAGATCCTTTCGCTGCTTATGTAGAATTGAAACGGATGGAAATTCGCGAGAAAGGAAAATTAGAAGTGATCTTCGACGAAAGACAGCTTCATTCCCAGCAAAAGTTTATTGGGGTACTGTTAGAGATTATTCAAAAAATAGAACAGCTAAAGATTATTCAAATACTTCTTCCTCACACCCATGAATATAAACTAGGAGATAGGCAAATTTACGGTAATGTTTTCCATCCTACTACTCGTCCGGATTTTATGTACACTAAACTCATTACCGAATTCCCGGACGGAAATTTAGTAGAGAGTTATAGTTTTGAAGATAGTGGTGATGAATGTGAAGTGAACATTTTCGATTTTGACGATAATGTCAAAACCATGTTTCATCTTACTCCGCCCGAATTCAAGTTCAGTGAAGAAGCTTACGAATTGCTGGATGATGCCAAACGAATTATGGCCGAACATAAGCCCACCCGAGAAGAGTTCGTTGATCCGCAGCGCATGCGTGAAGTATTCTTCAATATTGGTAAAGACTTGCTAACAGATTTGGTGGAACATAAAGGATTGAAATTAAAAGAAGATGAAATTGACGAATTAGCGCGAGCTTTATTGCGTTATACGGTCGGATTCGGATTGATTGAATTATTGTTAGCCGATCCTAAAGTACAAGATGTAAATATTAATTCACCTAATGGAGAATTGCCTATTTTTATCGTCCACCAAGATTATGGCGATTGTTATACTAACATTTATCCCACGCGGGAAGAAGTAGACAGTTGGGCCACTAAACTAAGATTGATTTCCGGAAGGCCCTTAGATGAAGCCAATCCTATTTTAGATACAGAATTAAAAGTGAAAGGGTTTACCTCCAGAGTAGCGGCCATTACTGCTCCACTTTCTCCGCTAGGAATGGCCTTTTCTTTCCGTCGCCATCGAGATTTTCCTTGGACTTTCCCCTTATACATGCAGCCTAAGGTGAGAATGATGAATGCCCTTGCCGCCGGATTGCTGAGTTTCATTATCGACAATAACGCTACGATTTTAATCGCCGGAACTAGAAGCAGTGGTAAGTCCAGTTTGTTGGGAAGTGTTTTAGTGGAAATCATGCGTCGAGTAAGGATGATTACGATTGAGGATAGCGTTAGTAGTAATACGGTGATAGCAATAAGAAATAAAGAAAAAATACAAAGAATCCCTATTGGTAAATTAATTGATGAGATAATTGCGGAAAGAAAAGAGAAAAAGATATTAGGAAGAGAAGTAGTTGAGAATAAAGAGAATTATGAAATACTTTCCTTAAACGAAAAGAACCAAATCAGCTGGAAGAAAATAAGTCATTTCATTCGTCATAAAAATGAGAGAGACCTTTTTGAGATTACCACTAGAACTGGAAGGAAAATAATCGTAACACCAGATCATTCGTTATTCACTTTGAAAAAACTAGAAGTAGTTCCGATACTTACTAAAGATATCAAAATTGATGATTTTTTGGCCGTACCAAGAAAGCTTCCGAGTAACAACAAGAAGATAAATGGTATTAATTTGTTAAGTTTTCCCCTACCAGAAAGAAGTTATGTTGAAGATTCTTCTTTCATCAACCAAAAGAAGGAAATCTTCTCTTTAAAAGATCCCAAGAGATATAATAGTAAATCTACGTTTGATCGTTGGGCTAGATTAGGGATTCTACCCGCAAATGTTGCTGCTAAATTAAGTATAAGTAAAAATGCGAAGTTTAGAGTTTCTCCAAACTCTAAAGGAATCCCAGTCAATCTTCAGTTAGACGAGGATTTACTTACTTTTTTAGGTTTGTGGCTGGCGGATGGTTGCTATGATCACAGTTCAATAATAATGTCAGTAAGTTCTGAAGAAGAACAAGACTTGGTAAGAAGAATAGCAAAAAGATTAGATCTAACAATTAAAATGCATTCAGATAAATTCTCAATAATGATTAATTCGACTACATTTAAACAGGTAATGAAAGAAGTTCTTGGTTTCAAAGGAGATGCATATACTAAAAGAATCCCTTCTTGGATATTCAATCTCTCAGAGGAACAGAAATCCTGGCTATTAAAAGGATTATTTAGCGGTGATGGACACGCTGGAAAACAAGAGATTATTCTTGCTTCAAATTCACGTGCTATGCTAGAAGAAATACAAACTTTATTATTAGAGATGGGTATAATCCTTAGAATAGGAAGCAAGAATGAACAAACATATCCCGCAAGAATATCCTGTTTAGAATCGTGGAAATTATTCCAAGAGAAGATTAAATTCCTGCAAAAGACAAAAAATGATAGACTCGTTGAATTATGCAAAAAGAAAACAACTCATGATTCCACAGACATAATTCCCATCGACGATGATTTCCGTTTAGAACTAAAAAAGATAAAATATTCTTATTACGCTCTTGATAAAAATAATCTGGGTCGAAGTAAACTAAGAGAATTATTAAACAACGGAGAATTAAAAGAGAGTAAATCAAAAGAAAAGTTAAATATAATAGCCAATTCAGACATATTTTGGGATCAGGTTAAAGAGATTAGGAGAGTTTCTTCAAAAGAGGAGAAATTTGTGTACGATATTTCCGTTCCAGATTCAGAAAACTTTATAGCTAATAATATTATAGCGCATAACACTTTTGAACTTCCCACCGAAGCGCTGCGTAATTTTGGTTATAACATCGAATCGATGAAAGTAGCTTCCGCCCTTTCTGCTCCCGGATCGGAAGTAGATGCCGCTACTGGAATCAGATCAACTTTACGTTTAGGAGACTCGGCTTTATTTATCGGCGAAGTAAGAAGTAAAGAAGCAGTAGCCCTGTTTGAAGCCATGCGGGTCGGTGCTGCCGCCAATGTCGTTGCCGGAACCATTCATGCTGATTCTCCTTATGGTGTATATGATAGAGTCGTTAACGATATTGGCGTGCCCAAAACTTCTTTCAAAGCCATTGATATTATTGTCATTGCTAATCCCGTCGCTTCCGGAATGAAGAAGTATAAGAGAGTCTTACGGATAACCGAAGTAAGAAAAGAGTGGGACGATGATCCCTTGAAAGAAGGAGCGTTTGTAGATTTAATGGTTTACAATCCTAAGACGGACCAATTAGAATTAACTGACGATTTTATTAACGGCAATTCGGAAATATTGAAAAGGATGGCCGGAAAGGTAAAAGAGTTTGCCGGAGATTGGGAAGCGGTATGGGAAAATATCCAGTTACGAGCAGACTGCAAACAAGCCATCGTCGATGCTTTTATAGAAACTAACAATCCTGAACTATTAGAGGCAGAGTTCGTCATCAGAGCTAATGATTCTATGCACATGATTTCTGACCGCATTAAAGATAAGTATGGCAAATTGGATTCCAAAAAGATTTTCTTTGAATACAAAGAGTGGCTGAAGAAGGAAGTGAAGAAGAGAAAGAAGTGAAAAAGTTAAGAAACTATTTCCCCATCCGATAATGAGAAGAGAGCATTTTCAAAATTAGATAATCTTCCAGTATAAGTAATCATATCTTTCTTACTCACTTTCTCTAACCTGCTCTGTTGATTAGAATTAAGATAAAGGATAATATCATTAGAATATATCTCAAATGGGTCATGAGTTCTCTGTTTAACGTATACCTTAAGTGATCCAAAAGTACTATCAACGTCCACCACTTCCCCTTCCCATTTGACATAATTACCTTTGTATTTTTCACTAAAGATTTTCTCTTTCTGCAAGTCAGTATACTTAGAACCTGACCCAAATATCAAATATAAATCGTTATAAGTATCAGCAAGGTAAACTTTACTGAGAGCAGAGGTTTTCGCAACGGCAGATTTTTCTAAATTGGTGGAAGAATTAATATTATTGTCCGCAACAGTGGGAGAGGAATCATTACCGGATATTCCCACAAAAAAAGCAATTAAGATTATCAAAATAATACCCCACTTCACTCCAGAAGACAATTCTATCTTTAATTTTTCACTGATTAAACGATTAAAATAAGGGATAATCAATATTGAACCAAAAATGACAATTATTCCAGAGATATAACTCTTCTGAATGAGAAGACTAAACCCGCATAAAAGGAAAATCACTCCAAAAATCCACCCGAAGATTAAACCCAATGTTATTTTTTTATGTTCGTTGTTTTCTTTAACCATTATTTTACCTCTGAAGGATTATATTATTGTTATATGTATCACATATTATATAGTTTATATGAACATCTTTCGATAACAATGATATGACTAACATTAGGCAGTCATATGCTTACATTATAACTAGCCAGATTAGAAAGAAGATTGTTCTGACACTTTCTAAGAAACCACTACGCCAAGCCGAGATTGCTACCAAACTAAAAATCAAACAACCAAATGTAAGCAAAGCGCTTTATGATTTAGAAAGAAACCAGATTGTTCAATGTCTAACTCCTGATAAAAAAGCATGGAAGTTGTATGAACTAACCGAGTTAGGTAAAGAAGCGTTTAAAGAGATTTAAGGAAAAAACTAAGAAAATCTTAAATAATCCGCCATTATTTTAATCAATATGGAAGACCAATTCAAGAAATACGCTGGAGAATGTGTCGCCATGATATATGAAAAGATAGTCGCTTCTGGTAAAACCTATTTAGAAGTTTATAAAAAAGCTAAATTAACTTCCGCTAACAAGCTTATCAGCTTAATGTATGTCCCTACAAAGAAAGAGACGCTTACTTTTTTATGAAATATAATGAGTTTCCATTTAAATCGAACAATACCTAAACTTTTGCGTTTTTGACAAATACCAGTTTATTGAGTATTTCAGCCAATGC
>JBBSWE010000132.1:0-12960 GCA_038046445.1 Nanobdellota archaeon
TATTAAGGATAGTTTTGTTACTCCTCTTATTTTGGATTTTAAGTGCTACGGTTGATCATGCCCAGGTATTGATACCATGAAAACATTAAGAAAAATTGGAATTGTAACTTTAGCTTCTTCCTTAGCTTTAGGTAGTGCTCTAGCTTCACCCGTAGCTGAATCCATTGCCACTTTCGGTACCTGGGGTTTATGGATCTTAGGAATTATGATTGGAGTGGAAGTTATTAAGACCATTGCTAATCATACTAAAGTGGGTGCTGGAGCAGTGGAAGGTGCCGGAAAACTTAGTAGTACGACTGGAGATTGGCTGGCGAGAAGAGCTAAAAAAATAATGGCTGAATCAGTGAGAGTGGAAGGAGAAGCTGCTGCAGAATACAAGTGGTTGAAAGTTTTGAACGATGACATTAATGCCGTTAAAGATTTAAATACTTTAAAATCTGCTATTAATAAGGCCAAAACCGATTTGAGAAAAGAAGAAAGGGAAGAACGTTACTTTATGCGTAGAATTGAAAAATTATTAAGAGATACTGATGAGTTTACTAAAAAGATTCCTGGATCTGCTGCGATAATTGCTCCCATGACTAAAACAATTCGAGTGTATAATCAAACACTTATTAAAAATATGGCTCGTGGTGGAGAATTTGAGAAAGAGATGGCTAAGGAAATGGGTAAAGGTAAATCATTTTCTACTTGGAAAGCTAAACATGACAAATTGGTTGATATTCTTTCGGAAAGTGTTTCTGCGGATCGAGGAATCGTAGCTGAAGCCAAAAATATCGAAAAAGCGACTATTGAACTAAAAAATAGATAATTTTCGTTCATTTTAACTCTCTTACGGTTTTATTTCAATGGGTTTAATTATTCTATTCTCTTCTCCCATAAATCTTATAAACCCAAGGATTATTCTTTCTTTTATGAATAAAAAGTGGTGGATATTCAGTGCTTTAGCAGCATTACCGGTAGTTCTAGCGGATTTGAGCAGCATATCTAGTAATGTCTGGACTTCTATTCTTTCTGTTGGAAATTTAAGCTGGCTAGGAATGTCTGACGGTGGTATTGTGGTAGCTTTCACCAGAATCTTGTTAGGCTTGCTCGCTTTCACTTTATTCTTTGCTTTGATTACGGTCTTTGGTGGAGGAAAGGGGGATGTCAAACGTGCTCCGATTAGTTTCTTCAATCGTAGCCAAGCGATGATTGTAGCGGCGATTTTAGGAGTAATGACTGCAGTATTCTTGCCAGCAGAAGTGATTTTGGCAGTAGGAGCAGGTTGGGCTACGGCCATGGCGTTCATATTATTGTTTGGTCCAGTAGCGGGAGTAGGATATTTCTTATGGAGTTTTCCTTTTAATGGTCAACCCGACACTAAAGGTACTTTATTCCTCAAGTTCATCTTGTGCGTTTTATTATTTTGGATTCTCAGCGCAATGAATTATCATCTCACGAGGTTATGGTAAATGGTGTTTGAAAATAGCATCGTCCTGGGAAAAGTAAGCGAATTCATCGATTATGCTCTGGTAGTGGCAGCTATTTTAGCCGTAGTTTATTTTGTCCGCTTTTTGCTCGCAGTTAGAGAAGATAAAGCGCCAGATCGAGCCAAGAGAGATGCTGATTGGGAAGCCCGCGGAGCAGCCGGGAGGGAATGGATTGGAAAGAAGTATAAAAATATGAGAGATACTGCGGAAGCAGAGGAGAAGAATCGTAAGACGGAGAAAGAGAAGAAAACGATTGAACATCTAGCTAGTCCTTTAGTAAAAAAAATATATCATGTAATAATTCCTCGATGTGATTCTATTGTGATTAAAATTAAAAAGAAAGAAAGGGAAAGTGTTAAGAAAGGGTTAGCTGAGCTTAAAGAAGAAGTAGAATCTTTGCTTAAACAGTTAAAATCTTTAGAAGTTCATGTCCCTAAAGAGTATAAAAGTAAAATAAGGGACACTGAAGGTAAAACCGGTGCTTTGATGCGCTTGATTGAAACGGAGTGCATTTCCGTTCTGCCTAGTAAGACAACTGCCTCTGATTGGGATACTAAAACTGATCATATTACCAATCAACTGGATAAAGAAGTAAAGCCCCGCTTAGGTATAATTTATAATGACTTAGATGCGCTTTATTCTTAATTGTGTTAAAAATACTAGAAACTTATTCCAACTTAACTTTCTTGCCTAAAGCTTGTCCAGGAAGACCTTTCTCCGTGAATAAAACTCGAACGTTTCCTTTCTTACCGTGCAATTGAGTAATCTTTCCTTTAATCACTTTACCGGAAGGAGTAGTCCAGCTGGCACTCTTGCCAATCATTTTAGTAGCTCCTTCGGCATCTTCGGCTACTTTAATGATATTCTGTTTAGTGTTCTGGTGATGTCTTCCTTGCCGATAATGTAAAATCGTTCCTTCCATGATTTTATTCTCATATTGGAGTTTATTTATAAAGATTTTTGTTTTGCCAGGGTTTTCTCTCTTTCATCACCCAAATTCTTAAAAACCACCACTTGCTTTAAAACCCATGCTTAAGGGACAGGTGGTTAGTGGGGATTTCTCCAAGATCGTAATGCGGGTCAAGTCTAATGAACAAGTAGAGATCGGCGAGCTCTTAGCCATCGAAGATAAAGAAGAATTGATTTTACTTCAAGCCTATGATTTAACTTACGGCAGCCAAATTTCTCCCCAGAACTTAGAAATGGTTTCCGGGATGAGCTTAGAAGAAGGGAATTACCAGATTATGGACGAATCCCTACGCAATTATCAGCTAGCTTATCTAAAACCTATTCTAAACATTTCCAAAAATCAAGTGAGCAAGACCTGCAAGAAATTACCTACTTTCTTTACCAAAGTAAGAAGCATCCAAAAAGAAGATCTTTCCTTCATCACCACTCCTCCTCAACCTTTATTCCTCGGAAAACTGAGAAGCGGAAGTAAAGAGATGGAAACACAATTGTTCCTACCCGGAAAAGAAGTTCTTTCTCATCATGTTTTGATTCCTGCCAGTACTGGGAAAGGGAAAAGTTTAGCTTATAACGAGAAAGTTTTGGTAAAGATTAATGGAGAAGTAAAGTTGGTAAATATTGGGGAGCTGATAGATTCAAAGATGGAAGGAAATCCAAAGGTAAGAAATACATTAGTGCCAGAATTAACTTCTTATTTAGATACGGAAGGGGAAATTAATGCATTTAGTTTAAATCCAACAACCCATATTTGTGAATGGAAGAAGGTAACTAAACTCATTCGTCATAATTCTCCTCTCCGAATGCATGAACTTTTAACAAATAGTGGGAAAAGGGTAGTAGTTACTGGAGATCATAACTTTCTAGTCTTGAGAAACGGAGCGTTAGTTTTACTAAAAACTACAGAAATTACATCCACTGATTTTATTCCGCAGCCCTTATCCTTGTCTCTTGGAAAAAAAACAAATTATCTTAATTTAATTGAAATATTTGCTGAGGACAATCAAGTTTATGTGAAAATTCCAACAGCACTAGCAAATAAAATAACTGAAGATAAACTATCAATCATATTTAAGAATTCTTCACGTCCTTCTCAAAGAAGAAGGGAGTTTTTGAAAAATAGAAAGGTGTCTGTTCCTCAATTGCTTAAATTGTTATCTATCAATCAGATTACTTCTTTTCTGAAAGATTGTAAACTTTATGGATACAATGAAAGGACCACATTCCCCGCAAAACTAAGCTTAGATGATAATTTCCTTCGACTCTTGGGATATTTCATTGCAGAAGGATATATTAACATTAATGCAGTAAGAATTAGTAACTCCGATCCCCTCATCATCAAAGACATTTTGTCTATAACTCATACCTTAGGATTAACTTCATTCCGTATTCTTAAAAATGAAAAGACTAAAGATATAGTTATAAACTCCTCTCTCTTGTCCAAGTTATTAAAACATCTTGAAGTGGGAAAAAATTCGGGCGATAAAAGATTTCCTGACTTTGTTTTTAATTTATCTTCCAAGCAGTTACAACCACTATTAAAAGGATATTTTGAAGGAGATGGTTCTATTTACAAAGCCGGTAAAAAGAATAACTATGAAATTAGCGCAGTATCGAAGAGTGAAGAATTATCCAGCCAATTATGTTATCTCTTGCTTAGTTTTGGAATAACCACTAGAAAAAGAAGAGTCTGGAAAAGAGCTACCAATTCAAGACATAAGGGCGATTTTTATCATAATGTGGTTATCTCCGGAAAGGATAATATCCTCGCTTATTTGAATAACATTGGTTTTGTAACTAAAGGAAAAGATATCTCCCAAAAATTGAATTATCGCAGTAATACCAATGTTGATTTAATTCCTATATCTCCCAACTTATTTAAAAAAATTAGAGAGAAGAGCCATTTAAGCCAAAAATGTTTTGGAGAAAAATGCGGATTTTCTACAAGTATGGTTTCTGCTTTAGAAAAAGGTAAAAGAAAAATTAGTCGTGATTTGGCCTTTAAAATTATTCGGGTTTTACCGGAGATGGAGGAAACTAAATACCTCAAACAAATGCTTCTTTTGCATTGGGATAAGGTTAAATCTGTAAAACCAGTAAAGTATATCCAAAAGCATGTTTATGATTTTAGTGTAGAAAAAAATGAAACTTTCTATGCTGGTGATGGGGGTATGTTTGTACATAATAGTAACCTCATGAGCTGCATTCTGTGGGATTTAGTTGGCAAAGATTATGCCGGAATCCTGGTCTTGGATCCGCATGATGAATATTATGGAAGGGTGGGATTGGGATTAAAAGATCATCCGCAACATCATAAAGTAAGTTATTATACTCCGCATAATCCGCCAGTAGGAGCTAATAGTCTGAAAATAAATATTTTGCAATTGAAACCAGAACATTTTCAAGGAGCTATAATTTTAAGTGACCCGCAGCGGCAGATGCTTTATATTTATTATAAAAAGTTTAAAGAAACGTGGATTTATAATATTCTAGCAGAGAAAAAGATTGAAGGAATAGCTTTCCATGAAGATACTATTGCTGTTGTAAAAAGAAAGTTGATCTCGTTATTAAATCTAGACATTGAAAACGGAAAACTTTATTGTCAAGGAATTTTTGACGATATTGCTGGTGAACATACTCTCAGCGGAATTTGTCAAGATCTAGAACATGGAAAGATAGTGGTTATCGATACTAGTTATTTCTCGGGAGCGATAGAGATTCTTATTGGCAGTTTAATCGCCACTGAAGTGTTAGATAAATATAAGTATTACAAACGAAGCGGTTTACTGGAAGAAAAACCAGTCATTTCTATCGTGTTAGAAGAAGCTCCCCGGGTGTTAGGAAAAAGCGTGTTAGAACAAGGCAGCAATATTTTTGATACCATTGCTCGAGAAGGTCGGAAGTTTAAAGTTGGACTTATTGCTATTACTCAATTACCTTCCGAGATTCCTAAAACTATTCTAGCCAACATGAATACAAAAATAATTCTTGGTTTAGAAATGAATTCAGAACGGCAAGCGGTGATTGAATCTTCTCCACAGGATTTGTCGCAAGACAACCGTAATATTGCGGCTTTAGATAAAGGAGAAGCTTTAGTCACTTCTATCTTTACCAAATTTGCTGTTCCAGTTAAGATTCCTTTGTTCAAGGAGTTTGCCGCTAAGAGTATGGTTGAGAATAAAACTAAAGTAAGTTTTTCTGGAGTGGGGTTTTAGTCAGTTCCGAGAGCACGATGACCATTAGCCCCGTGCGAACTTCTACTTTCTCTAACCGTTAATTATTTAAATCAAACTTCTTTTCTAATAGATAATGGTAAAAGAGACAGAACCAGCAAAAGGAAGAGCAGACCCTAGGCTTGATGATCTCATTGCAAGTTTTAAGGGAGCAGATTTTAAAAAAGCGCTGAGAACGATGCGAGGAACTGTTTATACTGATAATGGTTTGTATCATTTGGATGGTCCTCGAGTTTGGGAAGAATCGCCTCACGTTCCTGAAAGTGATAGACCATCTGTGGATCATTATAGGTAATTATATAAAGCCAAATTATTTCTTCCAGACATGAAACATCGTTTAGATATCACCATTATTCTACTAGTAATCTTCTTACTAGCCCAATTTATTGGCATCGCTATTCTTTACAAATATATCGATCCGATCAAGAGTACAGAAACCGGAAAAATGGAATTCAAAGAGCTGCCCATCGGAGAACGACCAACAGTTAATGAAAATTATTCTTATCTTCCCATTATGATTATGGTTCTGGTGGGTACGGGATTGATGCTGCTCCTGATTAAGTACCGTCTTAACTGGATCTGGAAAGTGTGGTTCCTGCTGGCTATTTTTTTAACGTTGATGATTTCTTTCAACGCTTTTATCTCTTTGAAGATAGCTTTGTTCCTGGCTTTGCTTTTAGCTATTTGGAGAGTTTTCTTTCCCAACCTTATTATTCAAAATTTAACTGAAATTTTTATGTATGGTGGTTTAGCGGCCATCTTTGTTCCCGCATTTAATCTTTGGTCGATTATCATTTTATTATTGCTGATTTCAGTGTATGATGCTTATGCCGTATGGAAATCTAAACATATGATTACTTTGGCTCAATCTCAAGCTAAATCTAAAGTGTTTGCAGGATTATTGATCCCTTACTCTTGGAAGAAAAAAGAGAAAGGAAAAGAAAAGTCTTCAATAGAAAAGTCTAAGTCGGGAAGAATTGCTCTTCTCGGCGGGGGAGATATCGCTTTCCCTCTCTTGTTTGCTGGAGTAGTGTTAAAGGAAATCGGTCTGTGGCAAGCGTTAGTTATTCCGTTCTTCGCATTATTGGGTTTAGGATTATTACTTTTATTCTCCAAAGAAAAAAGATTCTATCCAGCCATGCCTTTCATCTCTGCCGGATGTTTTCTGGGATTAGCGGTAGTTTGGATCATTGGCCTTTTCTAAATTTAAGAAGCAATTTTTATCCGGATCACTCTCCCGAAAAAGCAGAATTCTTTGCAGGATTAGCTCGAAAGTTGGGAATGATAGCTACAGGCGGTTCTGATCATCACGAAGGAGAACGAGACCGGTTAGGAACAGTCGATGTTCCAGATTATGTCGCGGGTTATTTTAAATAATAAATAAAATAAGAACATTACGTTGCGATTATCTTCGAACTTATCAAGAAATGTTCATACCAAACATTTTCTTCTTTTCTTAATTTTCGTTTTATTCTTTCTTCATCCACTACTTTTGTGATGATACTTACGGCAGTATCATATATTGGTGAACCAGCTAATTGTTTTAAAAAACCGTCATCGTTAAATCGAATGTCTCTTGGTTTTTCCGGTCCTTTTATTTGTATAAAGTTTTGATATGCCTCAGGTAAATAGTTCGGAGCAATATCTGTGATGTGATCGGTTAACAAACCCAATCGATATAGTTTTCCAACAGTATAAACGAGGTAAACTATATTTCCTTTTTTTGCTTCTCCGATGATATCACTTTTGGCCACCGCTTCTAAAGATTTTTTAACTTCTTTTGGTAATATCCCGGTGAATCTTACACGGGTCTCTCCATCAAGATCAACGTGCCCGCTACTTAATCCCAATTGATGTCCCATATTGACAATGTTAAAATACTTATCGAATCCCCCAAATTCTATTAAATGGATGTCTGGAAATGGCTCTCTGTAGCAGTAACTTAAAGGAACCTTATCACTATCGCCCGAGATGAAAGCTAACCACGGACCAATTCTGTTTAATATTTCTTCATTTCTTTTTCCTTCTGGAAGTTCTAATAATTTTTCCACTTGTTCGGGATTTGAATTAAATCCTTCTCTTTGAAGCTCTTGTTCCGCATGAAATTTTAGTTTTAATAATAAAGATTCAATTCCTTCTGGAAGAGGAAACTTTTCAAAGTCCACCGATTCTCCATAGACTGTGGGCGGAAATCCCTTATAGTGGCCTCCACCAAATTGCAGAAGAGAACCAACACATTCTCCTAGTGCGCTCATTATTTGTTTGTGATATCCCAAAAGAGTTATAGGTACACCAACAATAAAGGGGGTAACCTCTCTAGGAGAGTCTGCCTTAGAGAGAACCATATATTTATGATCTATTATTTCTCCTCGGTGTTCCGGGATTTCAAGCGCAAAAAAAGACAAGATAGATTCTTCGATTCCTTTAGCAATAAGGACATGCTTACCCTTTTCTTTAGCCATTTCCTTAATCTTTGCTTCGAATCTTTGCATCCCCGCGTAAGTTCGATTATTTCCATAGTGGTCACTAAATCTCTCTGGAGGAGTCATTAAATCAACCAAATTCGCTCTCGCTCTTCTAGCTTCTTCGCTCACTTCCGAATATGTAGTCATTTTTATTTTCCCTTATTACTTAATAGTAACACAGTAGTTAACCGTAGCTATAACATCTTATTAATATTTATGATTATATTTTATAACAAAAAGGTAAAATTTATATGTTAATAAGGCATTACGTATAAAAATGATTCAAATAGGATCGATAGAGCGTAAATTAATTCGTGAATTAGGTAATGATGCTCGCCAAAGCTACAAAGAGTTAGCTAAGAAAATAAAATCAAAAAAGGAAGTTGTGGCTTATCATATAACTAAACTAGAAAGAGAAGGAGTAATTAAAAAATATATGCCTGTTTTTTCTCAGGCGAGGTTAGGAATTACCGTATACAAAATTTATGTCCGTTTTCAAGGCCTTTCTTCGGAATTAGAAGGGGAAATGATAAAAGAATTGGAAAAGAGCCCTTACGTGAATTGGATCGCCAAAAGTGTAGGAACATGGGATTTGATGCTGGCCTTTTATTGTAGGAATATTCTAGAGTTTGCAGAACACAAGTCGCAACTTCTATTCAAGAAATACGGAAAGTATATCCAAGATTATACTATTTCTATTTTGGAAGATGCTCTAGTTTACACTAGAGATTATTTAATCAATGCTCATACTCGAGAGCGTCCTGGATTAATTTATTGCGGTTCTTTGATTGAAGAAAAAATAGATGAAAATCAGAAAGAAATAATTCGTCTAATCCGTAATAATGCTCGGTACGAAGTAGCTGATTTAGCTCGAAGATTGAAACTAAATGTGAAAACAGTCATGAATAAAATTAAAGATTTAGAGAATCGTAAAATAATTCAAGGACATATAACCACTGTTGACCAGGAAAAGTTAGGTGTAGTTTTTTTTAAAGTTCAAATATTTTTCCAAGATTATTCTGACGAACAGTATCGGAAAGTGCTTAACTTCTGTAAGAGCAATAAGTACGTAGTTAACCTCATGAAATCTGTAAGTGATTGGGAGATTGAGTTAGAAGTAGAGGCAGAAACTTCGAAGGAAGTTTATCAATTTGCCAAAGATTTACGCATTACTTTTCCGACTATCTTAAAGAAGGTAGATCTGCACATTATAACTAAAGAAATAAAAGTTGATTATCTCCCAGCGTGGTTCTAAAAACTAGCTCTCTCGTGGTTTGTTATAATATTCAATCGTTGCAGAAAGTATACCACTTCTATATGGCCAAGCATAACCACGAGAAGTTTCTGCTACATCGCATGTTCCAGATTTTTTCCCTTCTTCCGCTTCTGTCACTAATCTTTCTAGAAATGTTTGGTCTGCTTCTCTTCCCCAAAATCGACTGGGTCTAAATTCAAAAAGCATTCCTTCTGCGGTCGGAGTTAACTTAATCTTCATAAAGACACTATTCCCCGGTAGTATATAAACTTTCTCTTAAAATCCCTTCACTGGACTCTTATTGGTATAACTTTCAGGATAAATAAGCAACCCGTCCTTAGCGGCTACCGTCGGAACGTCCGTTGCCCTCTGCACATCTCTGGCTTCGTCCAAAACTCCCGCTTTATACATTTCAAATCCAAAATGAGTTAGAATAGCTACTTTTGGTTTGATTGCTGCTACTATTTTCGTAGCCGATTCGGTATCCAAATTCATCCCTTCGGCTTTGTTTCCGGGATAAGGAACGTTCAGAATCAGAATATCTGTTCCCGCCAATTCTTGCAAGAGCAAAGGCGTAACTTTAGTATCTCCAGTATAACTTAAAGTAAATTTAGGACAAAGAAATTTAAATCCGATAGCCGTGGGATCAGTATGTTCAGCGGAAAGAGCGTGAATCTCAACCATATCTATTCCTACCTTATGGTTTTTTTCCATAGGAATAATCTTTTCGGGCATGGTAGCATGATGTTTAGTCAAAGCGGGAGACATATCTTCCTGTCCGGCAATAACCGATTTACTAGCCAGGACCATTCCCCGATGGTCCATGCCGCAATAAGTCATAGCATCAATGACCGGGTTCAATTCGCTGCAATGATTAATGTGATTGTGAGAGACAAGTACAGCTGTATTGCGGTTTAAGTTGATTCCATACTCTTTAGCTTTGCTCAACGCTCCCGGTCCGGGATCAAGATGGAATTGTAAGTCTTCTACTTGGACGATAATGCCACCGGCAGACTGAATTTGTTTACTGACCGCATTTCCTCCGGAAGTGCCTAAAAAAATGATGCTGGACATGGAATTTTACCTCTTATTTTGTTCTATTCAGATTTTAAGTCCAAAGGAGCGGTTTTGCTTAATAAAGATTATTATGCTGTACTACTAGGGTTTACTTCTTTCCTCGGAACATATACAGGACTTACACAATCTTTATAAAAACGCTTTCTTCCAAATTGTTATCAATAGGGTGTATTTAATATGGCCGATAATTCTAACTATCAACCCATCTTCATTCTTCCTGAAGATACAAAAAGAACCAGCGGAAGAGATGCGCAGAGAAATAACATCGCCGCGGCTAAAGCAGTAGCCCAAACTGTAAGAACTACTCTCGGTCCAAAGGGAATGGATAAAATGATTGTCGATTCCAACGGAGAAGTCATCATCACTAATGATGGAGTAACCATCCTAAAAGAAATGCAGATTGAACATCCCGCAGCGAAGATGGTGGTGGAAGTAGCCAAAACCCAAGAAGATGCCGTAGGCGATGGGACCACCACTGCCGTAGTTATCGCTGGAGAATTGCTTAAGAAAGCAGAAGATCTGTTGGATCAAAATATTCATCCTACGGTTCTAGCCAAAGGTTATCGTCTAGCCGAAGTCGAAGCACAGAGATTATTGCAACAGATGGCTGAACCGTTAGTATTGAGTGACAATAAAGCTCTACTAGATATTGCTATTACCGCTATGACTGGAAAAGGAGCCGAAGCGAATAAAGAAGTTTTGGCCGAATTGATTGTCAGAGCAGTGAAAGGAATAGCACAAAACATTAACGGAAAAACTATTGTTGACATTAATGATATTAAAATCGAGAAACAAGTAGGAGAAAGTACCGAAAAAAGCGAATTAATTGAAGGAGTAGTATTGAATAAGGAAATTGTCCATGCTTCCATGCCTAAAAGAATAGAGCGAGCTAAGATTGCGTTGTTAGATTCTTCCTTAGAAATAAAAAATACTGAAATTGATGCCAAGATTCAAATTACTGATCCTACTCAATTAAATTTATTCTTAGAGCAGGAAGAACGCTCCTTGCGGGAAATGGTGTATAAAATAAAAGCTTCTGGAGCGAATGTTTTATTCTGTCAAAAAGGGATTGATGATTTAGCCCAACACTTCTTAGCTAAAGAAAAGATTATGGCCCTACGTCGAGTGACCAAAAGTGATATGGAAAAGTTATCTCGTGCTACTGGAGCGAGAATTGTAGGCAATTGGAAAGAATTGACTGTAGAAGACCTCGGCTTTGCCGGAATCGTCCGGGAAGTTAAGGTGGGAGAAGAAGAAATGCTCTTTGTAGAACAATGTCCTAACCCTAAAGCGATGACTTTATTGTTGCGTGGGGGCACGGAACATGTAGCGGAAGAGATTAAACGTGCGGTTACTGATGCCGTAGGAGATTTAGCTGCTTCTTTAAGGGATGGAAAAGTGGTGGCGGGAGCCGGAGCAGTAGAAATGGAACTGGCGAAAGGGATTAGAACTTATGCCCGAACTTTACAAGGACGAGAGCAGTTAGCAGTACAAGCTTTTGCGGAAGCTTTAGAGATAATTCCGCGTACCCTAGCGGAAAATGCCGGTTTAGATCCTCTTGATGTACTCGCTAAGCTGAGAAACGAACATGAAAAGTATCAAAAATGGGCAGGAATTAACGTTTTTACGGGAGAAGTGATGGACGCTTGGAAAGCCGGAGTGATTGAACCATTGAAGATTAAGACCCAAGCTTTAAGTTCAGCGGCAGAAGTAGCCGAGATGATTCTACGTATCGATGATGTGATTATGGGAGGAAGAACTCCTAGAAACGGGCCAGGAATGCCTCCGGGCGGGATGCTGGAATAATTTTTTGATATTATTTTAAATAAACAACGCTTCGATGATCCAAAACTTGAACTTTTAATATTTTATTTGAAAAATCCACATCGATTAAAGCTCGATAATCACCAATTCGATACTTATAATAATTTTCTCCTTCATAGTGTTCCAAGAAATGAAAAGGATTTTCACATTTTAACTTCTCTAATCCCTTCTTCAATCTTTTAGAAATTTGATTATCAGATTTATCCAAGAAGTTCTGGACATCAACGGATAAGAGAACTGTCCAGCAGACCAAGTTCATAACCTCTTATACTTTTCGATAGGAGTTTTACGTGCTGCTTCCAAACGCGATTTTGCTTCCAAGGTTAAATATCTTTCCTCAGAAAGGATTTGTTTAATGGTGGCAACGTCTCGTTTTAAGGTTTCCAAGTCTTCATGCATACACTTCAATTCAGTATCAGTCATAAATACTTTTAAAACACTATTGATATATAAAACTTTTCCGAAGCTTTTGTGATGTTTTGACAGGTGTTAAGCAGGAGAGGTAATTTGAGAGCGTATCTGCCTCCCGGCGTAACTATAAAGCCCTCTCGAAGAATTAAGCAACCGCCTTTTCGTTTTCTTCCTGAAGATAATATAGCAATTCTGCATAGGGAGATTTTTCCTCCAACCTCCAAGTCTGCCTATTTGACTCAATGATTGCAAAATCA
>JBBSWE010000133.1:0-2195 GCA_038046445.1 Nanobdellota archaeon
AGAATATAATGCCACTTAGAACAAGATTATATGAGAGAAACGCAAAAGTTTAGAAGCCAAATAATCTTTTTATTAAAATTACTGCCGCAGAATGATTTTCACATTTTATCCCGCATTTGTAAAATAAAGCGGTTACGGTATTATAAATCGAATAATATGCTTCGCTCACTGCATTTTCGTAGATTCCAGCATCGAAAGCTAATTTCGCGACCCGAAAACATTTCTCGCTCTTAATCAAGTAAGATTCAGAAATCTCTTCAGAAGGTTCTACTATCTTTAATGACCCCTCTTCTCTAAGCTTATCTAAAAAATTTGATTTTTTCATAATAGCTCTCTGCTCCTGTAATTATTACGTGGTTTTTAATTATTTCCTTTATCAGCAAGTCTTCTGGATTGAATTTACCTATTTTGACACTAATCTGGTCGTTTATCTTTTGGATCACATCTTTAATTTTGGGGTTAGTGGTATCGATGTAGATATCTATATCGCTCTCTTCTTTTGGAATCCCTTTGGCATAACTGCCGAAAAGTATGATCATGCCCCTACTTTTTTCGAGGATATCTTGAAATAAAGGGGATAAGAGCGGATACCTGGTAAGAGTTTTGGCTAGCTTATAATTTTCTGAATTTAAAATAAAAGTTTTTGAAATAAGGTTCTTTTTTATGAAATAGATGTGATTCTTTCCTTCTATTTTGTAATCCAAAACATTAATCCCTCTTAATTCTTGAAGTATAGCCTGTACTCTGGTCAGAGAAGTTTTTATCTCTTTAGCTAATTCCCTCCCATGTTTTTCTGCTTTTAACAGGGAGAGAATGATCTCATAATAGTAATTGATTTTTATTTGAGTCATATGACCTTAAAATAAGTTATTAATATTTAAATCTTTCTTCTTTTTTTTGAAGCTGAGACGGGGTAATATCTGACAAAGAAGATTATCGCCAAAAATAACAGGGGTTATTCTAACCAAAATTTTATAAATAAACTCCCAATATTCTTCTACATCGCGCCACGGTGGCATACTCGAAACTATTTCGCGTTTCGGTCGCCACCTGCACGACACCGCGCCACGGTGGCACAATCTGGTAATGCGCAGGATTGCTATCGACGTGAAGTCTTTATGATTTCCGCCGTTACCATACAAACATCCTGTCCCTTTGGGATTCCCGGTTCAAATATTGACGCCGAAAGCGACAATGCTTCGAACGTCAGTGAGAAAGTCCGGGCCGTGGCGTATTTTTCTTTTATATATTTGGTCTATTATTTTAGTGTACTTGGTAACAAAAATATTTTGATTAAGTAAATTATTTAAAGAGCAGAATAATCTCCCTTTTAAGATGAAGTTTAATCTATCTGCATTAAAAAAATTGTCCCAGAAACATCACCTTAAGCTGTTAGTGGCTTTTGGTTCCCAAGTTAATGGTAGGACGCATAGAGAAAGCGATTTGGATCTGGCTTTCTTTCCGAATGGAAATGTTGATGAAGAAAAATTATACCAAGAATTAATTTGCCTGTTCAAAAGAGCAGATCTCGATTTGATAAACTTAGCTACTACTCATAATCAGATTCTTCGCTTCAAAGTTCTAAATTCGGGAAAAGTTCTTTACGAAGAGAAGATAGGTGTGAAAAGTAAGATGGAATGGCAAAGCTATTTTGATTATTATGACTTTAAGAAATATTTTGATTTGCGTGGTTCTATCCTTGACAAGAAAATAGGTGAGATGATTCATGGATAAAGTGATTATCGAGAGCAAGATTAGTTCCCTGCTGAATTTGTTGGAGAAACTAAAAAATATTCTTAAGGAGTACGAAACAAATAAAACATTAAAGGAGATAATTTTTTATGCTGCAGAAAAGAAAGCAGAAGAAATGGTGGAACTAGCAATTTCTATTAATCAAGAGCTATTAAAAGAAAAAGGAAAAATAAGTTTAAGCTATTACGATAGCTTTATTGATTTAAAAGTATTTAATTCTTTTTCAGAACAAGAATTGAAGGAATTGGCCAGCACGGCGGGGTTTAGGAACCGCTTGGCTTACGAATATTTGGAAGTTAATGAAGATATTGCCATAAAATCCATGAAGAACGTTCTAAGAATTTATCCTCCCTATCTACAGAAGGTTAAAAAGCTTCTTTAAGGCACCGTATGTATTAAGCTCTAGAGGATAGCCCGTAATTCTTTGTATGGATTCCTCCCTT
>JBBSWE010000134.1:0-2220 GCA_038046445.1 Nanobdellota archaeon
TTACTTCAACATTCCTTTCAACTTAGGATAAATCTTCAAGGTAAACTCAGTAACTTTCTCAGCATATTCTACTCCTAATTTCTTTCCGTAATAAGTGGCCGAGTTTCTGAAATATCTTAATTCATTAATGAACTTTATCTCCTTCTCCGGAAAACCGCATCTTTTTAGATACATTACTTCTGCTTCATGAGCGAATTGGCCGGCAGAACAATATACCGATAAAAGTAATTTAGCCCTGATTAATTCCATAATCATATCATAACAATCTTTGATAATAGAATTGGCATTGTCTTCATCTATTCCCATTATCTCTATTCTTTTATTCAATCCTCTGAAACTTGCTTCCGTTTCATTGGCCAAAAACTCCGCTCGGGGTTTGTTAATAGAACATCTCTGAATTATTCCCTGTTCCAAATATTCTTCGAAAGAGCTCATAATTCTACTCCTCCACTTAATATCATCCCCTGAAGGATATTATCCTTTAATTGTTTATGTATATCTGCCCAGGATTTGTAAAAATTCAAGTGTATTTTTCGTTCCAGCAAGAGGCTGTATTTTTTAAGGTTTATTTCCTTTCCTTTTGTTCCTACAATGGCGATATCCAAGTCTGAACTGCGTTCGTCCTTATCTCCATATCCTATATCTTCTCCTAAGGCATAGCTGCCAAAAACAATGATAGTACATCCCGGGAACTCCTCAAAAATAAAGTCTGCTAATTCCGATTCATAAAGCATCTTTAAGTTTTCTACTCTTTTCAATTGAATCGCTTTACGGTTATTACGGTCAAGTTCTATCGAGAAGAGATTTATTTTTTCCGCTTTTTTTATTTTTAATAATGGTTCTATCCCTTTTAATGCTTTAGAAACGGCGGTGGGAGAGACCTTGAGAGATGCGGCTATACTTCTTAAGTTAAAGCTTTGGCCGGCTTTGATACATAGAAACCTAAACATTTCTGATTGAAGCCTTGTCCACTTTAGTTGGTACATGTCCATTTTAGTTTGTACGTATGAACTTAAGTTTATATACCTTTCGCTTAATTTAAGCAAAATTTCAAATAATCAATAAAATAATCCCTAAAACAACGGCAATTATAGCGATAACCGAATTGATCCACCATAATTCCTTCTTCTTCCAGATCCACATCCCGCGTTCTCCGGCATCTTCTCCTACTTCGCGGATTAAGAAGATTAAGAAAGCTACGGCTAAAGGAAGTATAAACAGCAGAATTAAATAATAAATGCTCCATAAAGTTACAATCGCGGTTCCTTCTCCCCCACCAACTAAATAGCGCATCCATCCGAACACTTTGGAAGTTCCAGCGAGACTAAAGAGAGCAGTGATTATTCCTAAAATGAATACACCCATTCCACAGAACATTACGTTGCGGCGGAATTCCCATTTCTGCTGCTGAGCATGAGCCAGGTGTTCAAATAATTCTCCTTTTCCCATCAGATGTCTTCGGAGTAGAAGTAGTCCAAACAACGAAATAAGTATTCCTAATACTTTATACGCATAATAAGCTACGGATTCTTTTCCAAACCAAGAGAATGGTCCTAAAACATATAATAAGTAGACTAAAAATCCTCCCATCACAAACCAAATGCTTTTTTTCAGCACTTGTTTTTTAGAATTACTGCTGGCGATCAGGATAACAGTAATAATAAGCATCACTCCGATAAAAGCGAGTATTCCGGGAGAAAGATAATTGGAAAAGGGTGCTTTGGTAACAGTTAAGAAAGTTAAACTTTGTAATAACGTGGTGTGTTCACTTTTTCCGGTTACTCCTAAAACTTTATTTTCGGTAGTAGCGGGACAAACACTATTATTGTTTTTTTGAATATGCGTTTCTAACAATTCCTTAATCGGTTTTTCTCCTACAAAATAACTGGTAGCGGAGAAAACTGCCGGAACACCTCTTTGCTCTTCAGAAATTCCGTATGCTTGGAAGTATTGATTAAGCGCATCTAAGTTATCTTTATCATAGTATACTTCGAAACTTTTAACGGTTAAATCGGGATATTTATCTTGCAACTGCTGCAGATTTAAACTTGCGGTATCGCAACTGTCGCATCCTTTTCCATAAAAATAGTATAAACAATCCGTTTCTGCTAAAGCCACGCTGCTGCATACTATTAGAAGCAGTATTAATAATCCAATCACCTTGCTTTTGGTCATGAGGGGAATGAATCAGCAGAGTTTTATAAAGTTTGTCTTGATGAC
>JBBSWE010000135.1:0-1905 GCA_038046445.1 Nanobdellota archaeon
CAAAAGAGGAGAAAGATGCCCTACTATTTATATCATTCGTTTAGTATACAGTATCAATCCGTAGCAAGATTTATATACTAAAATTGGTTTATCAGCTTATTAATGAGGTGATAGTTAAATGGCGAAAAAAGAATCCGCTTTTGTTAGAAAAGAGAAATTGGAGTTGCACAAGGTAGCCCATTACTGCTTTTTTGTAGGTTTATTGATTGCAATTGTAGCCGGTTTCTTCCGCGACTTAGTTGGACCGGAAGTTCTAGTAACGACATTAGTAATCTTAGGTACTTTAGTAGGACTATTCAACCTTACGACTAAAGAAAATGTTCCCTTTTTAGTTGCTTGCGTAGCTTTGATGTTGGCTGGTATCGTTAACTTAGGATTGATTCCCGGTGTTGGCTTGTATTTAAGAAGCATCTTAAGCAACATTGTGGTGTTTGTGGTTCCCGGAGCAATCATCATCGGCATGAAAACTATCTGGAACTTGGCTTCTAAGTAAGAGTTTTTTTATTATTTTTGTACTTTTGGTCAAAATCTACCCAAAGGTTTAAATATGAATATCATATTGGTATGATTGGTGAGAATTATGGATTTTGAAATTGCTAAAATCGGCGAAAGAGGACAAGTGGTCATTCCCCAATCACTTAGAGATGAAATGAGCATCCATAAAGGTGATAAGTTTATGGTCATCCAAAGAGGCGACATGCTTATACTTAAAAAATTAATCGCCCCGAGCATGGAAGATTTCAATAAAATGTTAAATAAGAGCCAAGCTCACGCTAAGAAGCATGGATTAACAGAAACAGACTTACAAGATGCCATAAAAAGAGCACGCCAAAAATGAGAGTGGTTTTAGATACGAACGTATTTGTTTCTGGCATTCACTGGAAAGGTTCATCGGAAAAAATGCTGCGATTGTGGATGAGTGGAGACTTAGAGTTGGTTTCTTCTATGCCAATTATTGAAGAAATAATTCGAGTTCTGGCGGGATTTAAAGTTCCGCTGGAGCCGGAAGACATTTCTTGGTGGGAAAGCCTGATTTTGGAAAAGTCCATCCTCGTGTTTCCAACAGAAAAAATTGATATTGTAACTGACCCCAACGATAATAAGTTCATTGAAGCAGCTGTAGAAGGAAAAGCCCAATATATCGTAAGTCAGGACAAACATCTGTTGGTGCTGAAACAATATCAAAGGATTAAGATTCTTCATCCTGATGAATTTTTAAAACTGCTTAATTAGACGAACGGGTTTATTTTTTGTTCCGGTTTGCTTTTCCGTAATCTTTATATAAAACATATTTATTTCTTTCCTTTTGGTGAAGTTAAAATAAATCAACAGAGTTTTGAATGTCCGCATTGCCAGTACAAGTTTATTGCTTTCTTATTCTCGGGGATTAAAGGAATCTATTGCCCTTACTGCCATCTGCACGTGAAGGTATAAAACTGATTAGAAGTGCAATTCTCTTTGAGCATATTCTAACGCTTCGGGGATAAGCTTGGTGTTGGTAAGAACTGGATCAAAAGGTATACGCGGTCGAATAGATTGATCTTCTAAATAACTTCCTTTAGCCGAAGGTAGAACTACTTCTTCTCTCATTCCTGTTAAAATCGCTAAAGCAGTAAAAGCACATTCTCTATCCGTGAATTCAGCTCTACTGATTTTATCTACTAATTTTGTTCTTATCCCAATTATTTTTTCTTCTGGAATAACTCGATCAGGATAATACAAAAAAGTATGACCGCTACTGGTAAAATCCACAAAAGCCGTCATCGCTCTTTCGATTAATAGTTCTAGTGGAGTCCCTGCCTTTGCTTCCTTTTTTTGCCTAGTTTCAACATTATAAAATCTTCCTTCCAACGTAATACTTCACTATTCTGAAGCATTTTAATTGTATTCTGGAGTATAGAAATC
>JBBSWE010000136.1:0-6785 GCA_038046445.1 Nanobdellota archaeon
AGAATTTTTCTGTTGAGAACTAACTATGGTATTATCATACTTTCCATCTTTTAATTCTGGCCGGACTACTCGCACCAAATCTATTTCCATGGTCGCACTGGGAGCATCAAGGCGATAGCTAGAGACCAATTCTCCCGCAGCATTAACTAATCCACGATAATGATGAGGAACTCCACGTTTTTCTACCTCTTCAAAACAGCAAGCAGCTATCATACATAAAGCTGCGCCTTTGTTGAGGATTTGATCGGGCATTTCTCCCCAATCAAAAACGGAATAACGATCAGAAAAATGAAATCTTCCTACACCCATCTCTGTCTCTGTTGGTTCTTTGATGACTGTCAAATCTTTAACGCTGCCCATGATAATTTCACCATCCTTAATTTATAATCAAATAAGTATTTAAGTATCAATTACTTTTATTTAAAGATATGGATGTTAAAAAATATATTAAGAATGGGATTATTTCCCTGCGCGTAACTCCTCATTCTTCTCATACGGAATTAATTGAAGAAGAAGGAAAGTTAAAGTTATACTTGCAAGCCATACCCGAAAAAGATAAAGCCAATAAAGAATTAATTCATTTCTTCAAGAAGGAATTAGGATTAAAAGTAGAGATTATCTCCGGATTGAGAAGTCGGGACAAGAATATCCGCTTGCTTTAACACTTGAGCTGCTTCTACCACTTTGGCTTCGATTCCACCAAATTGTGTTTCTACTGCTCCAATGGTCCTTAAAGGTCGATTTATTTTTTGATCGTACTTCTGCATCCTTCTCTCAACATGAGCGGCAAGTAAAGTTTTAATTTCGTTCATATCATCAAAATATTCTTTCCAGATTCCACAAATAGGATCTACTTTGATATCTAATACTAATCCTGGTTTCATTCCAATATAACGACAGGAAACGGTAAAAGTTCCAGAATACTTGACACTATCTTCTACCCTCAACTTTTCTTTTAACATTTTGGGAGTAGTTTCCATTAATCTAGATCTTCCAGTTTCATCTTTTCTAGGGATTAATCTTTGATGACTATGAATAACTAAATGATCTCCTTCTTGATTTACTACGAAAGAACCATTTGGATCACAAATAGTTTCGTAATGGTAAGTTCCTAATTTAAAGTTTAATTCTTCAGCCATACTTTAATCCGGACCGTGGGTTATTTATAAAGCTTTTGGAAAAACGTATACATTATATGAATACTATAATATAAAGAAAGAAGAATATGATAAAAAGAGAATTACTTCAACACTCTGAGCTTAATTCCCGCTTCTTTCAGCATGGAAGTGCCAATATCGTCCGGATACATAATCTTAGCTACTACTTCTACGATTCCAGCATTAATAATCATTCGAGCACAAGTACTGCAAGGAGTAAAGGTAGTATACATGGTTGCTCCGTTAGTAGAAATACCATGATGTGCGGCCTGAACGATAGCATTTTCTTCCGAATGACAGCAAGTGCAAGTCAAAGAATAATCTCCCGATTTAATTTTTCCCAAATGTCGAGCAGTACAGCGGGGACAACCGCCTTTAGTACAATGTTCTATCCCTCGGGCCGTGCCATTATATCCGGTAGAAATGATCTGTTTGTTCTTAACAATAATCGCTCCCTTTTTAGCCGACATGCACGTAGCCCGATTCTTAACTGCTTCGGCAATATTCATAAAATAATGGTCCCAATCCGGTCGGGAAGGCTGTAATTGAAACAGATGATCTTCCACTAATTTTTTTACTTTCTTTTTCAAAGATTCTAAATTACCATCGTTGTTAAGAGTTATTTGCGCCATACTGGCTACCTTCATTAATTGTTGAGAATTAGGATTTTTGCTATTTTCTTTCGCTTCCTTTTCTCTTAATTCGTTTAAGGTTTTAGGATCTTCTTCGCGATTTCTAGCTACTAAACGTTTTAATCTCACTTCTTCCGGTGCTACTACTTTTACCAGCAAGAAATCTTCTCTTTGTTGTAATAATTCTACTTCGGAAGGGTTTCTGATAGAAGTAAAAACGTAATTCTCTCCTTCTTTGATGGTTTCTAAAGCTATCTTAGCTAGAACTTCTGGTCCATGCTTGGTTCTTAATTCATTGCCTACGGCGATCAAAGCGTCTCTAGTGATAGCTTGTTTACGTTTCTTTAACTCTTCTCTTAACAGGTCGGAGAAAGAAACATGATAAAAATTCATCTGTTGCAGTACTTCGGCTACGGAATCCTTCCCTGCTCCATAGAAGCCAGTAACGCCAATGATCATGTTCTGAAGAGTTTTACTTCTTCTTAAAACGATTATGGTGCTGGAAAGGTTATGATTGAAAGAGATATCCTTTTAACTCTATGTTGGAGGTTACAAAAGTTTTAAAAGAAGTGCATTTTATCCGTTCTAATGGGGTGGTTTTAATGAGAAGAATTATTCTTTCCGGATATAATGTAGATGTGGATGTACTTAATGAACTAAAAAGAAGCCACAGCGGTTTCTTTCCGGCATTGGGGATGGCCTTTGGACAAATATTCAATAGAGGAAAGTATAGAAAATTACTTGCTGCAACTACACCGGAAGTTCTCTCTGCCGGTTATGCCTATGCGAGTAGAGATGCTACTTCCATGGATGGATTAAGAGCGGAGGCCAGAAATGAAGTAGCTAAAGCGAGAGGCTCTAACAAAAACATTGTATTCAAGATGGGACATTCCTCCGTCGCTGAGCATGCCGAATTAAATTTTGATTTTATGGGCATCTCCAGATTAGCAGTAGAATTCTTAGAACAGCATCGCTTATGCTCTTATACAGAAAAATCTCAAAGATATATTACTTTAAAAGGAGATTTTGTTCTTCCTCAAGAACTAAATGGACCATTCATGGCTCACCGAAAAGAACGTTTTTTAGGTTTAATCAGAAGACAGAATGATTTTTACTTTAAATCCTTAGAACCGTTGTTAGAATACCAAAAAGCACAACATCCCGAAAAAGCAGGTAATAAGGATGGAATGAAGACCATTGAAGGATGGGCTAAAGAAGATGCTCGTTATTCTTTATCCTTAGCAACAGAAGCCCAATTAGGATTTACTGGCAATACCAGAAACTTGGAAAAAATTATCCGCCAGTTTAAACATCATCCTTTAGCAGAAATTCGAGAAATCGGAGAAGAACTTTACCAAGAAGCCGTAAAAGTGGTTCCTTCCCTAATCATCCTTGCCGACAAAAAATTGTTTACTGATACTACTGGAACAACTTTAGACAATAGTTTTGTGAAATATGGAGAAATCGATGCTCGTGATGCTACTAAAAGCTTACTCGCCAAATGGAGTACAGAAGGAACATTGGATCGCAGCAAAATAAAAAAACATGGTTCGCTGTTGGTGGAATGTGATGATGTAGACCGGAACGTAGTCTCCGCTTTATGGGCCAGATACGAAGGAATCCCATTAGGAGAAGCGATGAATCTGTACGATCGCATGATTACACAACCAGAACGAAGGGAAGAAATAGTTAAATATGTCAAAGATTGCTTGCAGCATTTAAGCCTACACGATGCACTTCCGCGAGAATTTGAGAAAGGAGTATTTACTTTTGACTTGGAAATTTCTTCCACGGGTTATGCCCAACTTAAACGCCATCGCATGTGTACACAGATCGTTGGAGAGTACGATCCTCAACTGGGAATTACTGTTCCTCCCGCAATTCAAGCTATCGGAAAGGAAGCAGAATTAAAAGAAGTAGCCGAACGCACCAATGATTTATTTTACAAATTAAGAGCGGCATTCCCTGAAAATCATCAAGTAGCAGATTATTGTTTGACCAATGCTCACAAAAGAAGAGTGCAAGTAGAGATGAATGCTCGTGAATTGTATCATTTCAGCCGCTTGAGAGAAGACGGACATGCGCAATGGGATATCCGCAACTTAGCGCATTTGATGGTAGATGCCGCTAAACAAGATGCTCCGATAACTACGATGCTCCTAGCTGGAAAAGATCAATTCAACCAAGTCCGAAAAGATGTTTATGGTGGATAGAGATGAAAAAAGGAAAGTTCGTAGTAGTAGATGGAATTGACGGAGTAGGTAAAGGAGTATTCTTGAATACTTTCGTAGAAGAAGCCTTCAAAGAAGGAAAAAGGGTCTTTGATGTGCATAAATTCTGGAACGGATATAATAAACATTCCCAGATGAGCAAGATTTTAAAAAGAATAGGATTAAAAGTTCCCTCCTGGGAAATCCATCCAGACCACCATCCTTCCATAGATACTATTTTAGGAAAATATGACCTAATCCTCACCTCTGAACCCACTTTTGTCGGCGCAGGCAGATTAATCCGGGAAGAATTGATTGCTAAAAATGGAAGAGATTACACTCCAGAAGCCACGGCAGAAGCTTATGCTTTGGATCGAAGAATACTTTACGAAACGTTAGTTCTGCCAATATTAAATGCAGGAATAGATGTTTACCAAAGCCGTTCCTTTTCTACCAGTATCGTTTATCAACGTCAGAGCGCTTTAGATTTAGGAAGAGATTTTAAAGTAGAAGAAATTTTGTCCATCCCCGGAAACGCTTTCTGTTATGCTCATCCGATGAATTTTATGATTGTTCCTACTATCAAAGATGCAGCTGAAGCAATACGTAGAGCGGAAGGAAGAGAAAAACAAGATAATTGTAAGTTTGAAAATTTAGATTTCCAGCTGAAAATAAAAACTCATTATGAAAGCGAAGAATTTAGAACGGTGTTTGAACGCATTGGAGTTCCGGTTGTTTATATGGATGCGGGAAAGAGTTTAGAATTCTCGCAACAGCAAGCCCGAAATTTCCATCAGCATCATTTAAAACATTAAAAAACAAAAAATTAAGATTAAAGTTCTTCGTCTTCTTCCACTTTAATCTTCTTTTCAAAGAATCCTTCCAACTTCTGACAGCTAGTTTGCGCTTTATAAGATATATTTTTAGACATAGACACCTACCACCCCTCTTTCCCTTTCACATCTATCTAGAAAAAGGAAACTCTACTGGTATATAAATTCTACTTTCCTCCAATTTATAGTAACAGATATTAATTTCTTAGAGATAGTAAACCATCATTCTCTCTGAAAGATAGATATTCATTTGTATATCATATTTAAACGGATAAAATCATTTTTACGAAGGGCACTTTTACTTAATGATTAAATCTCTTTTCGTAATTCTTATGATCAAACCATTCTAAAATTGCACTCAAAATCATAACTTCATCTTCTTTAAGAGTATAAATCAATCTCCAGCCATTAGGTAAATCATATTTCCAAAGATTGGTGATATTATATTTAATCACATATACTTTCGGCCATAATTGCTTAGGAATTTTAATACCACTAACCGGATTATTTTTTATATCATTAATGGCTCTTTCAATAAAGCAGTAAAGCTGTTTATCTTGAAACTTACCTTCTTTCAGAGATTCAAATTCTTCTTCAATCTTCTTCTCACCAAAAGTGACATACACCGGCTTATTGTCTTTCATCGTAACTTAATTCCCTTCGCCAATATTTTTTTAATTCCTTTCGGATCATAAGTCCACATAACACACCCTTCTTTATCTATGATTATCTTTCCGGATTGTTCTAAATAATCTAAAATTACTTGAAAGGTTTGGTACATCATCTTTCTAGGGAGCTTTTTCCAAAGTTGATACTTACCACATTCTTGGCTGTATTCTTGGATAGTTTTTTCTACCATAAGAACGGATTCCAAAGTAGGACTGTGTAAAATAACTGCTTCTTGCATCTTATATATGTGTATATAAGAAGAATATTTAAAACTTTCGCTATTTTAGTTGAGGACAATATTTTGAGCTTATTTCTTCTTCCCCACATCCTTCGGATTAAATTGTTTCTCTACAAAATTAATCACGGTATGGTCCAAAACTTCATTTTTAAGCGCATTTACTTTCATATTAGCAAACTTTAAAGTTTTAGTGATCAAAGTGATGTTCCACATCAACTTCCCTTCAAAATATTGTAAGATGATAAAGCCGTTGCCGAAAATCTCTTTTGGAAAGAATTCTGCTTTGTGTTCTTGAAACAATTTATCCGCTTGATCTAAAGTAGTCTTAACTTGCCCTAATTTCAATTCTTCTACTTTCGCTTCTTCTTTCTTGAACACATCATCCGCCGGCTTGATTTCAAACCCTTCTTGCAAATGAGTAAAGATAGTGATTTTGCCGTTTTCTGGATCGTACATTCCCAAATCCCACGGACTTAATAAGATAAAATTAGGATCAATTGAACAGAAGAAATGCGATAAAAATACATGGGGATGATGTTTTTTCCATTCTACAAAACTCTCATCATTCTTTAGCTTTCCATAAAGTTCAACCGGAGAAAAAGACATTAGGAATTTTCTCTCCAAGTATGTTTGCATTTAGTGCATTTGAAAAATCGAGTTTCCGGCTCATCTGCTCCTCGAGTCTGTTGGGTCCAGTAATAAGCAACAGTATTCCCGCATTTTTCACAAATCATTTTGATTTTGGGATGAACTTCCATCATTTCCATTACTTCAATCTTTTTACCAGCAGTTTCTGATCTTTCTTTCAATTCCCCGCTGTCTCCTTCTTCCATATCTTTAGAAAAGCCACAGCTGCAAAAAAGTATTTTCTTTCCACCTTTATCTTTCGGCCTTAATAAAGAGCCGCATTTTGGACAAAACATGATACATCCCCCCTTTAAACCTAATTTAGCTAGAATTCAGCTAGTTGTTTATATAATTTATCTATTTGAGGCACAGTTCGAAAAGTGAGTGATATATAAACAAGAAGATAATACCTCGTTTTA
>JBBSWE010000137.1:0-9795 GCA_038046445.1 Nanobdellota archaeon
AAAATATTTTGTTCTTTTGAGAGGTAAAAAGAGTGTTTTTCCAATGGTAATGGAGCTTCCACTAAAAGGAAATAAAGAAGTGCGAGAGAAAAAAGATGTGACCAATACTTATGTAGTCTTGGGATTTAAGACCGTTCCGAAAAACCATCCGGACAGTTATGCTTTAGAAATTATCGATGGTATTTTAGGTAGAGGACAGAGCGGTAAAATGTTTACAGAAATTAGGGGAAAGAAAGGGTTAGCTTATGATGTGGGCACCCAGCACGTAAATGATGTTTCTTTTGGTTACTTTGCGATTTATGCTACTATTGATCGCAAGAACATTACTTTGATTAAGAAAATGATGCTGCAAGAGTTAGACAAACTTCAACAGGTAACTCCGAAAGAGTTGGAAGAAGCTAAAACCTTTACGGAAGGAGATTTTTATTTAGACGTAGAAGATAATCAACGATTGGCTGATCAGCTTCTGTTTTGGGAACAATCCGGCCATGCCCAAGAGCTGCATCGTTATATCCCTAAAATTAAGAAAGTTACTATAAAGGACGTAAAAAGAGTAGCTAAGAAGTATTTTCAGAAACATGTTTTTGTAGTGATTGAAGGAAGATGACTTCTTTCATTAAAAGCTATTTATTACCAGCTAAGTCGGATAGGCTGCTTCAATCAAAGCTTTATTCTTTTCAATCTTTTCCCGCAATGGCTTTAAGAATAAGATTAATTCCTCAGTTATTCCTTGTTTCAAATCTACCGAAGCCAATTTCTTGCTGGAAAAAGCTTCTTCCACTTCAATATAGTTCTTGAAAGAAATCTTTCCCCCATACTTTTCCGGACGATTGATAACAAATTGGCGCTTCTCGTTAATGATTTTTCTGAAAAGGATAAATTGCAGCAACGCTAAAAGACCATTTCCTTCGGTTACTCCGTCCACACTGTACGCTTTATTGATTTTCTTACGAATAATCTCATCGCTGTCTTCAAAATCAATCTTAGAATTGGGCTCGGAAGAACTCATTT
Source organism: Nanobdellota archaeon (assembly GCA_038046445.1). Classification (GTDB taxonomy): domain Archaea; phylum Nanobdellota; class Nanobdellia; order Woesearchaeales; family GW2011-AR9; genus JACRPH01. The sequence goes on from JBBSWE010000137.1 coordinate 1,012, forward strand.
TACCACTTTCTCCCAATCCCGGAATCAAGAAATTCATCAGATGAGCCCGCTTCTCGTAACCTATTTTAGGCAGATTCTCAGCCGCAAACATAAAAATTTTTCTCTGATCCGTCCCTCCAAACTGGGCATCGCAGTCCAAGTACACTTCATCTAAGGCCTGTAATAAAGGATAAAGTAAACCGCTCATCTTAGGATTATCAGATTGTTTGACCACTTCTGCTCCGGCTTTCTGAGCGTCTCGAGTGCTAGTTAGTGCGGATAACTTGTACATATCCAAATTATACTCTTTTCCGAGCTGAAAATCGGTCCCTTTCACGAATTTCAACTTGTCTAAGGGAACATTAACCGATTTTAACATTTCTCGAATAATGAATTCATAATATTTGGTTCTTTTCTCCAAAAGATCCCAAGTAGTTTTCATATTGTCCAGATAGGCGTGAAGATTGGCAAAAAGAATGGTAACTTCGCATCCGGCTTCTAAGAAATCAGCAATCTTCAACATCGGCACAAAATAGCCGAGGTGGGGCTTTCCGGTCGGAGCAGTACCCCAATATACTTTCAGATTTCGTTCAGAAAGTACTTTGCGCAGGATCTCTTCCCCGATTACTTCTTGCAAATGGGAAGTGATTAAGGTGTATTTTTGTTCCGAGGTCATATTCTTAGCCATGTAGAGGTGTAAAAATGCTTAGTATAAATATTTAATGGTAAAATGAGTTAATTTTTCAGTAAAATATAAATAGAGCGGAAGAGAAAGAGAAAAACATGGTTAAAGTCATACTATTCGACTTTTGGGGTACTTTAGTGGAAAATGGGGTATGGAGCCCCTGTAAACAGGTAAAAAACATCCTCCAAATAGATTTACCTTTCTCCGATTATATTACCAGAATGGAACGAGTGATGATGACTTCCAAATTCTTCGAGTTAAAAGATGCCTTTTTAGCCGTAGCGAATGAGTTTAAAGTGAGAATGACTCCGCACCAATTAGAGTTGCTGATTGGAATGTGGAACAAATCATGGATGTTAGCCCAACCTTATAAAGAAGTAAAAGAAGTGTTGGAAAAGCTGAAAAAGGAGCATACTTTGGTTCTAGTATCGAACACGGATTGCTTTTCAGAGATTAGAGTTTTAGAAAAATTTGGTTTATTGAAATATTTTGATAAAACCTTTTATTCCTATGAAATGGGTTTGTTAAAGACAGATAAACGCTTCTTTGACCAAGTATTGTTCGAACTAAACGTTACTCTAGAAGATTGTGTGTTAGTAGGAGATAGTCTGCAGAGCGATATTCAAGCAGCCAAACAAGCCAATATTAAAGCCATTTTGATTGATCGAAAGAATCTGAGAGAATTTTCTCCGAAAATTGCATCATTAACCGAATTGGAGACAGCCTTGGCTGAATTATGATGACTGAAATAATTTTTTTAGGAACGTCGTGCATGCAGCCGACTAAAGAACGGAATCATCCTAGTTTTCTGCTTCAGTTTAATCAGGAGAATATTCTGTTTGATTGTGGGGAAGGCACGCAAAGACAGTTGAGAATTGCAGGACTTAAACCGGCAAAAATCACTCGCTTATTGATCAGCCATTGGCATGGTGATCATGTTTTTGGTATCCCCGGACTATTAAGCAGCATGGGTGCGGACCAATTCGCGAAGAAATTGTACATTTACGGACCCAAAGGAAGTAAGAAGTATTTAGAAAATATGTTGAACGGATTTGTCGCGAAAGATATCATTGAATTTGAAATTAAAGAAGTAGAAAAAGGTATCTTCTTTGAGAATGAAGATTTTTGTCTGGAAGCGCAACCACTAAAACATTCTGCTGATTGTATCGGCTTTAGTTTTATCGAGAAAGATCGCTTGCGAATTAATCTGTCTAAGGCAGCTAAGTTCGGACTGAAAGAAGGACCTATTTTAGGCAAGTTGCAACAAGGAGAAGCAGTAGTGTTTGAAGGAAAGAAAATAAAATCTTCTGAGGTAGCTTATGAAGTTAAAGGGAAAAAGATTAGTTATATTGCTGATACTCTTCCGTGTGCTGGAGCAAACAAATTGGCTAAGGATGCGGATTTATTAATTTCAGAAGGAACGCATTTGAGCGAAATTGAAGATAAAGCGGAGAAATATATGCATCTTACTATTAAAGATGCTGCTTTGATCGCTTCGCAAAATAATGCCAAGAAATTGGTGATTACTCACCTTAGTCAGAGGTATAAAAGTGTTTCAGAAGTAGTAGATGAAGCCCGACTCTATTTTGATAATTCTATTATCGCTAGTGATTTTATGAGGATCAAGGTTTAGTTTCAAAATGAACACTAAAGCCAAAGGAACCGCTGGAGAAAGAGAATTGATCCATTTCTTGAATGATAATGGCTTTTCGGCCATTCGTTCTGCTGGTTCGGGATCGATGAAGTATCCTTCTCCCGACGTTCTAGCCGGGAATGCTATCAGACGTCTAGCGATTGAATGTAAAGTCACGGCTGACAAGAAGAAGTATTTCTCCCGGGAAGAAGTGGAACAATTGAGAACTTTTGCCAACCATTTTGGAGCGGAAGCTTGGATCGCAGTCCACTTTCCTTCGCAACCCTGGTATTTTATCATGTTAGAAGACTTAGAAAACACCGGCAGTAATTTCGCCTTATCTTTAGAACGAGCCCAGAGTATTGGATTAACCAAAGAAGAATTGATAAACAAAGAAGAACAAACCCGAACTTAAAGTTTATAAACCACCCCTATTTTGTTACTCTTATGCGTCTTAATCAAAAGAAAATCGAAGAAATTTCTATTACTATTTTGGGAGAAGCGGGTTTACCCTTAATTCGAGAATTGTACGGAAAAGAAAATGTTTCTGAATTTGACCTAGCTCATCGCACAAAAAAGGATATAAAAGTTATCCGTAAGATGCTCTATCTTCTGTATAATAACAATGTGGTTGGTTTCACCCGCAAGAAAGACAAGCAGAAGGGATGGTATATTTATTATTGGACTTTACTTCCAGAAAGCATCCTGTTTTTGTACATCAAGAAAAGAAAAGAACTGTTGGAAAGTTTAAAACAGCGCTTGGAACAGGAAGGGAAAGAACTGTTCTTTTTGTGTGAAAACAATTGCATCCGCTTAAATTTCGATCAAGCGATGGATTTTGAGTTTCATTGTCCGGAATGTGGAGAGTTGGTCAGCCAAACTGGCAGCGAAGAGCCCGACCAAATCAAGAAAAAGATTGGAGAAATACAAGAAGAGTTGGCTGATGCAGAAAAGGAAACACGCAGCCGATTTGCCCGCTCTAAGTTGAAGGAAGCAAAGAAGAAAGTAATAACTAAGAAACAAACCAAGAAAGTTGCGAACAAAAAAAATATTAAAAAAGTTAAGAAAAGTAAAAAATAATTACCTTCTCTTTTTCATTATTGCTCTTTCAATCGCGTTTTCTTCTTTAAGCACCTTAGAAGTCAATTTCTGAATGTTCTCTTCCATAGAAGCCACTCTTCTTTCCAAAAGAATCAACACTCTTAAAGAATAAACGATTGCTGCTAGCGTACCGACAATAACCGCTAAAATCACTTCTGCCATTTCTAATCCGGCCATATTTTAACACCTCTTCTTTTGAATTCTGTAATTATTAGGTTACAGGAGATATTAAACTAAATGGGTTTATAAACGTTTTGGCTGGTTCGAGTGCAAAATAGAGGTAAACATTTATAAAACCGGTTCGAATCAAATAAGTTCATGGAAGATTACGAACAATTATTACTGAAGGCGGAGCAGGAACTGCCAGAAAAAATGGCCGGTTCAGAACGCTTTGTAATAGATAAGGTCCTCGGGCATATTGAAGGAAACAAGACGGTCATTACTAATCTCAAAAAAATTGCTAAAGAATTGGGAAGAGACGAAAATCATCTTTTAAAATATTTATTACGAGAATTGGCTACTCCCGGAAAATGGGCTGGAGAAAGAATCATCTTTGGAACGAAAGTTTCCGCTACGGCTATTAATAAGAAAATCAAAAAATATGCTTCAGAATTTGTTTATTGTTCAGAATGTGGAAAGCCGGAAACAAAGCTGGTAGAAGAGAAAGATATTACTTATATGCGTTGTTTGGCTTGTGGAGTAAAGAAACCGGTAAAGAACTTAATTTAATTCCTTTTATTCAAAATGAAATTTGTGGTCACGGAAAAACAAACCCCGAACGGAATGATTCTGGTGGTCACTGATGCAGATATTCTGGGGAAGAAACATGAAGAAGGAAAGAAGCAGTTGGATTTAGAGAATAAATTCTACCAAGGAGAAGAAAAGGATGAGAAACAAGTATTGGAGCTGTTTCAAGAAGCTTACATTTTACATCTTACTGGAATTCGGGCGGTGGGATTAGCTCTAAAAGAAGGATTGGTTGAGAAAGGAAAAGTTATTACAATTAAGGGAATTCCACATATAGAAGTGTTGTTGGGTTAATAATAAACCAATAATCTTTTTTCTTTAAGTTATGAACGCCCCTAATCCCACTTGTTTATCCAAATCTTTTCCAAATACATTATCCACATTGGTTTTTAGCATATCGATCGTCTGCTTTAGATAAGGAGAGAAATTATAATCTTGACACAGTTTTAATGACGGTCCAAGATATTTAATCACTGAACCTTCGGAAATGGTAAATATGATCTTTCCTCCGCAAGCAGTACACTTCCCTATCAGCGGAGGACGGCGGAACTTCTCGTTGCATTTGACGCAGCGGAACTCTTGCATAGAAAATTTCTTCAGGTTTCCCTTAATATCTTTTAAGAAATGTTTCTGGATCACTAATCTAGCCACATCATCCAAATCCACGGCACGGATTTTTCGGGCGATTTCCATCTGTCCGAAGAGCTTGTCTTCCATAGTTGGAATAGTCTTGTAAGCAGAACATAAGACTCCCTTGTTGAAATTTTCCGTACCGTGAGTGAATCCAAATCCTTCATACTGTTGCGGTGTACCTAAACGGTCTACCAATTGAGGCACTTTTTTCTGTTCTGGACCCCAACGTACTTCTCCTGGCCGTTTCAATAACAAAGCAGCTTCATACAATTCTAAGGGATAGCGCCAAGCCACATCTAAATCTAACACTTGTTCATCTACTTCTTTTGGATCGAGAATAGAGGTTAGAACCAGGGGCGCATCCATGGTTTTTGCTCCTCTTCTCTCTGGCAGATATTGACGAGAAAAGTTTAGTAAAGCATCCATTAGTAATAATAAACATGCTTCATCACCATCGCAGTCTCTGCGCATAGCTGCATGATACATGGGATGAGCCATAAATCCTTGCGACTCGGAAAAACCGATTATCCTACCCACGATTCCGGCAGAGATATGGGGAGCTAAACCCACAATCAAATGTCCGATAAGGTCCTCTTCTTTCTTAATATTGTAAAAGGGTTCTAAGCCATAAAATTTTACTAGTAGTTCATCCACAAAATTAGCTACGCGAGATAAGACTCGAGCAGCAGATTCATCTAAAGAATCGTACCCGGGAAGAACCACGTCTTGCGCTTTCAATTCTAAGATCTGATTTTCGCTTTCAAGCGGCTTACCATATATATCGGTAGTGTAACCTAAAGAAATTAATTTTGGAATTGGAGCTTTGATCTCTTTCGGCTTGAAATGAGTTAAAGGAAGTTCAGTACAATCATAACGCGTAGTCCCATCCTTATTGACGTAAATATTATGTTTAGCACGAAGAACTCCCTTAATTAAATGTTCAACGTAATGTTCCTTATTAGAGGTTCCGCGTACCCCTTTAATTAGTTCTGGAAAAACGGAATCTCCCACGCGCTGTTTAGCTTTCTCAAGATAATACTTTATGTCTATTTCTTGTTTTTTATACCCCGTAGCCTTGCCGTGTCGACAAGTGTCCTTTTCCATCTCCCCACAAACCTTACAGAAATAATGTTTGATGCATCTTTGTCCGCACTCTTCACAAGTGGGATAAACCATTTTACGTTGACAATGAGTACAAAAAAACAACGGAAAATCTCCCGTAACCTTACCTGCTTCTATCGCAGCTTGAAAACTCCTTAAACGGCCTCCTTCTTCTCCGATCGGAAACATTACTTGGGGAGAACCAGTCATCAAACGCATTTTGGCTTTCTCTGGACGACCCATCCTCGCTCCAATAAAGGTTCCGGCTTTATCACGAAAAGAAACCGGACTAATACTATTGATCGCTTCCAACCCGTCCTTGTTCTCTAAATCGTTAGATAAAGAAATAACCCTTTCAACTCCTTTTTCCAATTCTTCAGAATTATTAAAATTAAATAATAAGGAGAAGGTTTGTATTTCCTTCCTTTCTAAAACCAGGTTATCTTTATTTACAATTAAATGAGGAACGCCCAACCGGTTCAAGATATCTTTTCCTTGTTGATGAATTTCGTTATCTTTGTGGAAAAAGGGGAGAATCATTTTAAGAATCCCTTTCTCGTCAAACTTTAGTTTTCCTTCACGTAAATATTTCAAAAGGGTTAATACTTCTTTTCCGGAGATTAATTTCCAATAAAAAGTATATTCGGGATGTAATGGAATATTCAAAGTTTTGCTTAAAAAGCGGGCTTCTTCTATGGTCGGAAAGAAAGTAAGATAATTTTCTAACAACTGTTTAAGCCGTTCGACAGACCAACCTAGATTTTGAGCAGCAGTAACAATTTTTTCTTCACATTCGCTTTCGTAAAGTAAGCCTAACGCCTTTTCTAGTTCTTGTACCCACCATTCAGGACAATAACCGGCGGGAACTAGGGTATGGCCGCTTTCGGAGAAATCACCGTAATTAAAAAGCATGTCTCCTAGAAATAAAATTTCTTCTATCTCTGAATTGACTCTCTTGGCTTCTTCTTCCGTGTTTAATTTTAAAACTGTTCCGTCCTTAACTCTTACTATCGGGCCGTCGATAGTATCACAAACAGTAACGGAAGCTCCTTTACGCGGCCGTTCTACTTTTAATTGTGTTCCGACAGCAATATATTTATCTAATACGATAAGAGTAGCTGGATTAAAACCCATCGCGTACATGCCGCAAGTTCTTCCTCGACCATAACGTAATCTAAATCCTCCTTCAGCCATGGGATGGGTTAAGATGGGTCTTCCGGCTACCAAATCCATGATGAAAGTATCGTTGGGTTTAACTTTTGGAGCTTCGATTTTTCCATCCTTCTTTTCCTCTTCTTGGGCTCCATGACCGGAATGGATTTTCTCTTTCAATTTTATAAAGTCGGCCAAGAAGTCCCATTCCAATCCAAATTCTTTTCCCCACTTAGATAATTTTTTCCAGAGTTTGGGTGCTTTTTGGGTTAATCCTTCCGCTAATACTAAACATACTCCTCCGCGGATCATATTGGTTTCTATCCTCGGAAGATCTTTATAATTAGAAACTTCAAACACTTCGGTGGGATCTCCATCTACTTCCACCGGAAGGTGGCTGACCATAAACTTTAATTCTTCTTCAGAGGGGAAATATTGTAAATTAGTAACGCGCTCATGATAGTCTTGAATCTCGATTCCTTGACGATTAATCTCTTTTTCTTCTGGATCGTAGGGAGCATAACCCATTTTTACTCGAACATAATCAGAAAGAATGACGGAAGCGGCGGCGGCAGTTCCTCCGGCAGCGCGAATCGGTCCAGCGTATTGTAAAGAGAAATATTCTTTGCCGTCTTTCCTTTTTTTCAACTTTAATCCGATAAACCCTTCTAAGGGAGCAGAGACGATCCCCAGAGTCAAATACGCAAATCCGACCCGAATACCTACTTCCATCGCTTCCAATTTGGTTTCAAATTTACAATAAGTTTCTTTGGCTACTTCTTCTGCGATCTTAAATCCTACCCGCCAGTCAAGAATTCCGTATTGTTTTTCTAACTCTAAAATTCTTTCCGGAATTTGTGAACCTAATACTTGTGGTGCCACCACCGAAATTAATCCTACTACCCTCTCGGCCATGTTTTTAGCTAGGGGAATAGGAACTTCGTCTTCTGGATCCAATCCTTTTTTTCTAGCTTTATCCGCCCAAGCATAACTAAAATTAACACTGTCGGTCAATTGCTGAAAATATTCTTGCATTTGGGGCGTGGAAGGTTTGTCAATCATGTTCATTTTGGGTTTGATGTGTTTGATGTTTAATTTTTATTTTTTGAGGGTAATAATTGAATTATTGTGATTAAATAAATTTTAATATTTTTACCTCTCTGGTTTTAAGATTAATTAAAGGTACTCGAGCCGGTTCCGGTTCATGTCCCATTTTTTCCTGAAAAGAAGTTTTTCCTTGCCAACAACTGCCACAAATCAAAGTAACTCCTTTATAATTGGCTACCTTGGAATAATGAATGTGTCCGGAAAGAAAAAAGTCCGGAATCTTTTTAATTAAGAGAGGATCTTCGTTGTGGGCGGGAAAATAAGGAGTAGAAGTAAAAGAAGGAGCAAGATGTCGACGTTTTAGTAAAAATTTCATCATTAGATCCGCTCGACGGTAACCCCCGTTATTGCGTAAAGATTCGACGTTGTTAATATAATAATCAAAACTGTATCCGTGATACAACAAAACATCAAACCCGGGAAAATTGTCGCTTTGGGCGATGTTGACCAGGGCAGGATTGGTTACTAAAATCAAGTTCGGAACATTAAATAAATTCGGAGCATACTCTTTATAAAATGCAGGTTGGGGTTCGGCTAAGTGCACCACGTCGTGATTTCCGGGACAAACGATAATCTTTTTATCTGAGGGAATACGAGAAATTAATTTACTGAACTCTGCATATTGCTGACGGATTTCTTTTATTTC
>JBBSWE010000138.1:0-3208 GCA_038046445.1 Nanobdellota archaeon
ACAGCGTGAAGACCAGCAGGGCACTCGGAGAGCAAATGAGCTATTGCGTAAAACACCTATTAAACGCAGTTTTAATTGCTGTTTAATAGGTGTTATATGCGTTAAAACGAAATATTTATTAACCTCTAAATTTTTTCCTCGTGAGGATGGAAGGGGCAGAGTTATATCTACAAAAACTAACTGAAGAATTGAAATTAAGAAAATACTCTCCCCAAACTATCAAAGTATATCTTAATTTAATCCAGAATTTCTTAAGCTCAAATCTTACTCCCAGAGAATTTCTCTTAAAATCAGTTGATAAAAGCCATTCTACACTCAGATCTGTTTACTTTGCATTGCAATTCTTTTACAAGAATGTACTCAAGCAGGACTTTGCGGAAGAGCTTCCGTTGGGAAAGAAATCAGGGCATCTTCCTCAAGTTCTCAATAAAGAAGAGATTAAATCGTTGTTAGATGCCACTTTAAACCTCAAGCACCGCTTCTTGCTGATGATTTTATATTATACTGGAATTCGCTTAAATGAAGTTGTCAACCTACATTGGGAAGACTTTGACTTTGAAAGAAAGACCATTCATCTCAAGGTAACCAAAGGGACTAAAGACCGAGTGATATTCCTGCATCAAAATCTGGCGGATTTAATCCATAATTTCGGCTTAAGAAAAGAAGGTTTAGTATTCCAATCCAATCTGGGTAAAAAATATAATCTGCGTAGTGTACAAATGGTAGTGCGTCAGGCCGCTCAGCGTGCCGGAATAAAAAAAAGAGTTACTCCGCACACTCTGCGTCATTCTTTTGCCACTCATCTCTTAGAAGCCGGCGCCGATATCCGCTCTATCCAGCAATTGTTGGGCCATAAAGACTTAAAGACCACTCAAATCTATACTCACGTGGCTAACAAAGATATAAACCGATTGGGAGAATTATTATAGTAAATAAAAACTTACTTTCTCCAACGTTTCAAAGTAGGAATAAGCAATTGTGCTTGTCTGGCTCCTTCATCTTTAGAAACTTTCATCCGCGCATAGATAAATCCGGCGCATCTGCGCGTCATCTGCTCTTGAGTTACGGTTTTCTGTGTAAACTCGCCACGTTGATAACAATATTTGCAATAATCTTTACTCTTAGCTCGATCAATCTCTGTTCCCAAATCATTCGGACCATAAACTAAAGTACCACAAGATTGACAATAAACTTCTCTAACTGCTTCTTTTGGCTTTAAAAGGCTTTCAGCGTTAATTAATCTCATATTCTCCACCCCATTTTTAACTATAATCGTAATTTAGTCTTAGTTTGCTAAACTATTTTATAAATGTTTGTCTACTGGAAGAGATATTTCGGGTTATGAATGTTGGGGTATGGTTTATGGTTCCTTTTTAAACTGGTTTTCATTTCTTCTTTACCAATTCCAAGACTGTTTCCAAGTGCGATGTTTGCGGAAATAAATCAAACACAGCTACGCTTTTAATTTCATAATCCTTAAATTTAAGCACGTCCTTAGCTAGCTGTTGATGATTACAAGAAACGTAAACGATTACTTCTGGTCTTAATTCTTTCAACTGTTGAATAGTCTTTTCATCCATTCCGCTGCGCGGAGGATCGGTGATAACATATAATGAAGAACGCAATTTTACTTTACGCAAATTTTTGGCATCTAAAACTAAGGCTTGCGCATTTTTAATTCCATTTTCTTCCAGATTCAATTTAGCCGTTTCAATGCAAGGAGCAAAACTTTCGATGATAGTTACTTCTTTAAACAGATTTGCATTGATAATGCCAAAGGTTCCTACACCCGCGTATAAATCTAGAAGATAAGCAGAGTGAGTAGGATGTTTTTGTAACAACTGACGAACATAAGCATGCATCTTCTGAGCCACCAGGGTATTATTCTGGAAGAATCCTTGCACCGAAAAGAAAAAAGTTTTGTCCAAATATTTTTCTTTCAGATTCTCTTCTCCTTTTACGGCGAAGAAATCGGTAGAGATAGAATCATCATTTTCAGGGTTAGTATAAGTAATCAGCACATTTTTAGCCGAAGTAGTTGCAGAAAATTCTCGAATCAAATCCTGGGCTTCCTTAATTTTGCGGGATTCTTCGTTTAAAGTAAAAGAAAGGGAAGAATCGTTTAAAGAAGTAGTTCTAATTACAATGTAATAAATGATATCTTGTCGCAATAACTCCTTTTTCTTAAAGAAATCACGCACTTCCGTTAACAATTCATTGATTCTGTTCTCCGCAATGGGACATTCTTCCACATCAATCAACTCTGAAGCATTATCTCTGCTTCTCAAACCAATCTTTCCATTCTTAACGATAAAATCCATGCGGTTGCGGTAATGATATTCCTGATCAGAAAATACTTGTACTTCCAGCGATATTCCGGGAGAATGTTCTGAATGTGACAAATCTAACGCCTTAATGAGCCATTGCTTCTTATTGTTCAACTGCTGTTTATATTCGATATTCTGCGCAGTACAACCACCGCAGCGGTTGAAGTAAGGACAGAGTGGAAGAGTCATAAAAAGAAAGAAAACCAAGCTAGTTTAAAAAGGTTCTAGCTATGACTGGTTTTCCATCTCATATATCTTTCTACTACTTTCTCTAAAGGAGAAGAATCAAAAGCTTTTCTTCCTAAGAAAGCATTAGCAGTAGACATATACATCTGGGAAATGATATCCAACAATTTGAAGGGTAATGGACCGGGGGTCAAAGGACATAAATTTTTCCAATCGGACGTTCCCTTTTGTTTGGCTTCCAATTTAGCCGCAATTACAGCATCCTGCCATGCACTTCCCTGATAAAATTGTCGAGCTATCTCTTTACTGACAGGCATTCCTTGCATCGTAAAGCGACATTCATCCGGAGTGCCAAAAACATCCACTAACATCAATTTACCTCGAGAATCTCGCGCATATTCTACTTTGCCATCCTCATTATTAAGTCCAGCCCGTTGCGCAAAGTCCGTAATCACTCTAGCCGCAGTTAAAGTGTGCTGGTGCAAGGCATATTCTTCTAAGGGTACCATACCTGTAATCTCTCGTGCCTCTTCCCAAGAAAGATGTCTATCAGTACTTTCTAATTTGGTGGTTACTTCTATCAAGGGCTTAGGAAGTACTTCTCCTGGTTTTGGTGGATGGTCCAATCCTAAATCCTGATAATTTAACATACCCTCCTTTAATCTCTTAAAAATACTTGAACCTTTCGGCAGACT
>JBBSWE010000139.1:0-3855 GCA_038046445.1 Nanobdellota archaeon
GGTTAAAGTAGTTTAGAAAATCAAATTACAGAGACAAAATGGGAATAGCTGGCAATTTCCCAATAATTATCCTCTTTTTGTACTAGATAACTTGTTTCTGCGATAGGAACAGCATTAGGGATAACCAATTCCGAACCAATTTTTAGTTTTCGAGGATTAGGATTACCATTCGCTTTTAAGATTTCTCCAAAACGCTTATGATTCAAATAATACTTGCCAGATAATCCCCAGACCGTATCTCCTTTCTTAAGCACATGTTTAACTGCTGTAGGAAGAACATTTGCTTCTACAGAAGAAGGAATAACCTCCTCTTCTTGAAAAGGGCCAACAAACAGTGCTTCTTCTTCCATTCCACTATATACCGAAGGAGCAGCATCAGTTAAAACATAAGCATCCAAAGAAGCGTCAGGAGAAACAGCATTTTTATTTTCAATATGAGTACTTCCACCACCTAAAAAAGCACAAGCAATAGTAAAGGCAACTGCGGCCGAAGCAGCAGCATATTTAACTCCCGAAAACACTTGCTGTTTCAAAGATTTTCTTTTAGTAGGAACAACCTTAGCTTCGGGTACGAAAATAGTTGAAGCTAAACTCATTTCAGAAGCGACTGTAGCTTCTAATACCGGAACATTTGGAGTTAAATTCATTTTTTCTACTAAAATATCTTGAATACTAGCACATTGATCTTGTAAGCGTTGATAAGCGTTCATACTGGTAGTATCTAAAACCTGTCCGCTTTGAACTTTGTCTTCCAATAAAGATTCTACGCCCTGACGAACACTGTTTAAAGTATAAAATCCAGTTTTACTGTAAAGTTTATCTTTTTCTTGAGCCATTAGCCAAGATCTTACTAACACTAACCGTTCGTAAACAGTTTTCTGTTCGTCAGCTAAAATGGAAGTAACATCTTTTCCTTCTACTGCCTTTCTTTGCTGTTCTAAGTAAGAAGCTTTTCCTAAAGCTTTTCTATAAGAAGAAAGCAACTCGCTTAACTCAACAGAAGTATTAGCTGAATTCTTAGCTTTTTGATACGCTTGCTTTAAATTATCTCGAATCTGTTTTAATTCTGCCGCAGAATAAGTTTCCCCAGCAGTAGACAATTCTGTAACTACAATAGAAATATATTCTTGTGGATGACCATCATGGGAAGGAATAGCCGCAGCAATTCCAGCGATATAACGACTTTTATCTAATTGTGCCAAAAGAGAAGGAAGAGCTACTTGAGGATCTTCTTGGGGAAGAGAAGTAGTTTCAGCATTAACCCGTGCTTCTAACTCTCGGCGGCTTTCATCTGGTTGTTTCTGTTCTTCTAATACCTTAATCTGACGTAAAGAAGCAGCATAAGTGGAAAGCATTTCTTGCCGAACCGCTGGTTCTAATTTATCTTTTGTTTCTAAATAAGCTTCACGAAGTTGTTCTCGCACTTGACCTAATTCAACTAAAGAATAAGTTTCTCCATTCTTTTGAAGTTTTGCACCCACAACTTCAATAAAATCTAACGGAGCATAAGCAGGAACTAAATTTACTTTATCCCCTTTTGGGGTCACATATACTATAGAACCAGCTTCGAGAACACACGGCACTTGATCTAAGTAGCGAAATGCTTCCGCAGCAGCTTGATCAATAGGACGATAGCCTATTTTGCTAGTTCCGGTTTCAACAGTTAAATTTGGTCTTAACATTTTATTTTAACTACGGTCAAGTAGTGTTTATATCTTAAATAACGCGTTTATTTATAAATCTTTCGGATATTTATCATTATTCAGTAGTTATTAAATGTTAAAAAGCAGATGGTAGAAAGTGACGAATGTTACCATAAATTTATTTTCCATGACTTTTCTTTAAATTTTGCTTACTGCCAGAAATTTTTATAAATGAAACAAATAAACAACCATTAGACAGCCCCGTATTGTAGTGGACTATCATTCAAGGCTCTGAACATAAGGGCAGTCTGCCCTTATCAACCCCCAACATTTTTGGAGGAGAGAGACCTTGAGACCGCGGTTCGAATCCGCGCGGGGCTATTATTCTTTTTGTATACCATTAGGGGTCCATTTTTAGTTTGGACAGAAATATTTATAAACTAAGGTAAATACCAATTAACTATGATAAATACAAGTAAACTAAAGTTAACATTATTACAACAAGACATCTTAAGGCTGCTCTTTACTAAGACAGGAGTCAAGTTAAACCAGAGAGAAATTGCTAATTTCCTTAAAGTCTCTCCACCGGCAGTAATGAAAGCCCTTCCAAACTTAAATAATTTCATTAAAATCAGCAAAGATAAAAGATGGTCAATTGAATTAAATCGTAGCGAACATAAAGTCATGCAGTTAAAGAGAGCAGATAACTTAAAACAAATCTATGAGTCAGGATTAGCAGACTTTCTGGAAAACAAATTTCCTGGAGCAACCATCATTCTATTTGGAAGCTATTCTCGAGGGGAAGACTTGATTAATTCCGATATCGATATTGCCGTAATTGGAAGAAAAGATAAACTTATTGACCTAGGCAAATATGAAAAAGAATTAGAACGTCAGATCAATATCCATTTTTATGACTCTTTTACCAAAATACATAAAAACTTGAAAGAAAACCTTTGTAATGGGATATTACTTACTGGAGGAATAGAATTATGAGAGGAATAAGAGGTTTTGAGGAATTTATAGAACAGAACATTATAAAGAAACAATCACCTGATTACTCTAGAGCTGAATTTTTGATAAAAGAATCCGAGAACAGTTATAATAACCTTTTAGAACTAATTAATAAGGTCAAATTAGAAGATTATAATGCCAATATGTTTGTGAAACAATGTTATGATATTCTAATGGAACTGGTCAGAGCTATAATGCTTCTACAAGGATACAATGCCTCCGGTTCTGGAGCACATGAAGCAGAAGTATCATACCTGAGAAAGCTAAATTTCAGTGAGAAAGAAATACAATTCGCAGATCAGTTGAGATATTTTCGAAATGGAATGATTTATTATGGAACGATGTTAGATAAAAATTATGCCGAAGAGGTAATTACATTTACTAAACGTGTTTATTCAAAGCTGAAAGAAAAGTGCATTAAATAGAATTACATTTATCACGACAAATCGACACTGCTTGATACGCAGTCCGAGTGTCGGCCACGCGGGGCTACTTACACTCTTACCCCCAAGAATTAACTACCTTCGGCAATACTTTTGATTGATTTTAATCCCGATAAATGCGCTTGCTGGGTTGGTCGGATTTTCTATTGTTTTGAATTTATAGTCTCCAATATTAGTAGTTATGGAGATATCTTCTCCGGAACGTTTATTTGCCATGGCATGAGTCAGTGAATCAAAAGTATCAATATGATAATAGTCTATACTGATAATTATCTCACCGACAGTCATACCGGCATTTTTTGCCGGTGAATTTTCTGCAAAACCCGTTGTTTCTATACCGCAAGGCTGGTTAATAACATTGTGATTAACACTCATTATTCCTTGGATTTTACTAATCGCTGCTCTGGTTGAAGTGGGGATTATAATACTCGTTAATGTGTTGATGAATAGAAAAATAAAACAATACCAGAAAGAGAAAAAAGAAGGAAATGGAACCGCTAATTTAATTTTAGGAATTTTTTCACTATTATGCTTTTTGGCTCCTTATATTGGACTTATTTTAGCCGGATTATCCTTGATATTCTCTATGATTCAAAATAAAATCCTTCCCACTAAGTCTTCTCGGGCCGGATTTATATTAGGTATTGTTGGATTAAGTCTAAACAGTTTTGCTTTTTTAATTAGTATAATTACAATATTTGGGCGTTGCGTGGATATTAAGCATCAATGATGCTTTTCCCAAAAATCAAACTTTT
>JBBSWE010000140.1:0-4074 GCA_038046445.1 Nanobdellota archaeon
GGAAAGAAGAACTAATATATAAATGTATCAGAATTAAATTGTCAAAGTACTAGAAACCAAAACCAGGTTATTATCTCTGGCAATTATCGCATGCAAGACATCTCCCGGAGGAAGATTTCTCTCCTTAGCAATTTTTTTTGCTTCTGCTCTCTGTTCTTCTGTTGAAATTATTTTTAACATCATTTTTTCAAAAGGTTTTATCATCTCATTGATTTCTTCTATAGAATAATATCCTTCCAGCTCTCGAATCAACATATTACTGATGGCCAAAAGACTGTTCTTGGCTTTAATTAGGGCAAATAGCTTCAAAGCATATTCTCCCAGCGGTTCATCCAGATACCCTTTTCTATCTTCATAAAGATCAATCCAAATAGAAGTATCAATGTAAAACTTTTGGGCCATGTTTGAGGGATATTTCTTAATTTAATAAAGTTAACCCAAAAACAGAATATACTTAATCCCTATCCTTCGACGCCTGAAAGGCCAGAATATCTTCCGTGCTTAACTTCTGTCTCTTCTTGATTTTCTCTTTGACTTCGGCCGTCTTCTCTTGCACTTTGCTCTTGAAATCTCTCTCATCTTCTTCATGCAGAACCTTACCTAATTCCGTCACTCGAACTTGCAATTCTTCAAACTTTTTCAATAATTCTTCAAATTCTTTTTTCTCCTTAACATACTTCTCGACCAACGGCTGCTCCTGTGCCCGCAATTCTTTCAACTCTTCATAGAGATGATTGATTTCTTCGTGCTTTTCTTGGGATTGTTTAGCTCGAGTTTGAACATTATGATGCGATTCTTCTGCTTTCTGCCGCACTTCGGATAGACTGGAAGAAGAAGCATTGATCTCTTTCCACACATCGCCTAATTTTTCCAGCTCTTTTAATTGAACTTTTAATTCTTTAATCTTCTTTTGCAATTGTTGCTCTTTAGTGAAGGGCATCACTTCAGTTTCAATCTTTGTTTCTAACTGATGAATCATCCGTTTAATTTTAGCTGGATCTTCATGCACATCCATCTTGTCTAGCAGCTCTTTCTTCTTCTGGCTTACTTCTTTACGCTCTTCCGCTTTTTCTTTGACAGTAGTATTAAACTTCTCTCTCTCTTGCTTAAACTCCTTGACTTGTTTAGTCAAGTCATCGCGCTCTTTCTTTAAAGATTGGATCTTAGAAGCTCTAAATTTGATTTTATCACGAGCAGAACGCAATTCTCGAAAACTGTCTTCTTTGGCGGTGCTTAAAGAATTTAACTGCGGACGTATAGTGGAAATCTCTCTTTTCTTCTGTTGGAATTCCTGTTTTAATTCTTCAATGTTTTGATTATCTTCCATCTTATCTCACGCGTTAGTCGATTTCAAACCCCGGAGTTTACCGGGGCTACTTGATTCCGATTTAAAATAAAAATAAAATAATAAAAAAGATGCTTAGCCGAATAAAGCGCTTAAGCCCGCGGCAGCAGCTGCTTCATTCTTCTTCTCGTCTTCTTTAGGCTTCTCTTCTTTCTTGGCTTCATGATGTGCAGCGGCAGGAGCAGCAGCCACGGGAGC
The DNA here is from genome assembly GCA_038046445.1 of Nanobdellota archaeon. Lineage (GTDB taxonomy): Archaea > Nanobdellota > Nanobdellia > Woesearchaeales > GW2011-AR9 > JACRPH01. Next base: position 1,544 of record JBBSWE010000140.1, read on the forward strand.
AGCTACAGTAGCAGCTTTCTTAATCGCTTCTTCAATGTTCACTCCATGTAGAGCGGCCACTAAAGCTTTAATTCGGGCTTCATCCACTTTCACACCAGCAGCAGTAAGTACAGCCTTAACACCAGCTTCAGTAATCTCTTTACCGGCTTTGTGCAACAACATTGCGGCATAAATATATTCCATTTTTTATTCCTCCTATGAGTTATTGAGTTTTATTTCTCTTTCTTATTGTAAACAAAGAGTTTATACTTTATTTACAATTGAAAAATGCTCTCTCATTTTTCTTATTTTTTCACTTTGACGTTTACGTCTCGAAGAGTGCCACCTTTTTGCATCATTTCAAAAAGTTGTTTGGCCTGATCTTCTTTAACATGACCGAAACTAGGATGTACCGGTTCCTTATTTTCTTCTGTTACCGGCTCTTCCGATTTCTCTACTACTGGCTTTACCGGAGAAGGTGCAGATTGATGATGTTCCTTCGGTGCAGCATGCTCATGATGTTCGTGATCCTTAGGTTCGGGATGTTTCTCTTTCACTGGTTCATGATGTTCTTCCTTATGCATCGGGGCAACATGATGCTCTTCTTGGTGTACTGGAGCAACGTGATGTTCTTCCTTCTTTACTGGAACCGGTTCTTGATGTTTATCTTTTACTGGCACTGGTTCGTGATGCTCTTCCCTATGCACTGAAGCAATGTGATGTTCCTCTTTGTGGACGGGAGCAACATGATGTTCCTTAGCTTTAGGTTCTATCTGTGCTTCAATCCCTCCTTCTCTCTTAATCTCTAAAGCTTGACCTTCCGCTCTAGCTAAGATGTCATTAGTAGTGTCTTTGGTCAAGAAAGTACTTTCCATCCCCACTTCTTTGGCTTCGCGGAAAGCTTTCTGTAACAATAATTCTATAGTCTCATCAGTAAGATAAGCGCAGTCTACCGCTAAATTGAAAGCCCACTGCGCCGCTTGAGTTAAGTTGGCCGCGTATTCAGCTTCATCAATATGTAGTTGTTTAGAAGTGAAGACCAAACCATTTTCCCAGACAGCGACTAAATTTAATCCGATTTCCATCGGTTTGATGTCTAATCTCTTTAAAGTATCAGAAACTTTTTGTGATAATATCTCTCCTTCTTTAGCGATAGTGGTATCACTGATAACGGTTAATTTACCAGCATCTACTTTAGTTTTAATTCCTACGGCGGCCAATTCCGAAATAATCGGACCGGGAGCGAAGCTAGTGGGACCGGCTTTAACCACAATGTCACGAGGAGAAACCTGACCGGGTTTAGCCGCAGCCGGAGATTTGCTCTTCTGGATCATAGAATATAAAGTAAAAGGATTTCCATCGGTAAAAAGAAGTGCAGGCATCCCTTTCATCTTCTCTACCAATTCTTGAATATTTTCTCGTTTAGAATCTTCTAATGCCAACTTTAACAAGCGTTTACGGGCCATCACCATCTTTACGCCCTTACTCTTCAAAGCAGTACGCATCTTCTGTAATTGTTGACCGGGTAAGTTTTCCATATTCACTAGCCCCACCAAAGGAGATTTCTTAATCTCTCCGGACAAAGTATGTACTAGCTGTTTTTTTATTTCACTGACCATTAGATCTTCACCGGCTTGCTCATCGTAAGCTTTAAACAGACATTTTTGATATTTTGATTTTCATCCTGGGGCATTTGTTTGGCTGCGGCTTGATAAGCAGCTAAAACGTTAGCGATAATTTCTTCTTCCGGCTGTCCTTCCTTACCCACCAAACATTGTAAGTTCAGGGCCTTCTTAGCGCTCATATGCACAGTTTGGTTAAGTCTCTTGACCAATAATTCTAAGTTACCGTTAGGAGGAACGATACAACCGGCTTTAGGATTGGGCATCTTTCCCCGCGTACCTAAGAAACGACCAAAGGCAGCCGCAATCTTAGGCATGAGATTGGCTTGGGCAATAAAGTAATCATATTCCTGAGCTAATCTTTTGGCTAGCTTCTTATCGGCAGTATAACGAGAAAATTCGTTTTCTTTAACGGTTAAATCACAAAACTTGTTGGCTTGCTCCACTAATTCTTGATCCACAAAAGCAGCTATCTTTAATTTCATTCCGCGTGGACTGGGTAAAGTAGCAAAGAAATCAATTGGAGTAGTCTTTAACTCAATGTTCTTCAGATTAATAATTAGATCGTAAGATTGCGAAAACTTGCGCTTAGGCAGTTTCTTCAATTCCTCTAAAGCTTGTTTGACTTGTTCCTTATCCAACTTACTTACCTCCTACCATAATAGTAGTTTTAACGGTTTACATCTAAACTTAGGGGGTTATTTATAAAGATTACGGTGGGATTTATGGGAGAAGTTGTCGTCAGGACCAAATAGTCTGGCGAAGCGTTGCGAGTAAATTGAGAATTGGCATTGGATTTGCGTGGATAATTTACCAGCAATAAATCCACCGAGCCGGGGCCGAGACAACTTCTCCTTCTTTCCACCCTTAATCCGTAGGATACTGTTATCTTAACGAATGATGTTTCTTCTCCGCTCTCTTCTTAATCAG
>JBBSWE010000141.1:0-3940 GCA_038046445.1 Nanobdellota archaeon
GCACAAAGGTGGTTTCAGCCAGATTACAATTAGCATTGCTGCAGGTATAATTGTCGTGCATAATCTGTGTGCCATCGCAGCGGTTTGTATCTAAGTCATTACAATTTTTAGTAATAGAAGTAATTGCTTTACATTCAAAATCTATGCAATCCCCCGCATCATACTTAACTAAATCTTCTTCACAATAAGTTTTATCTAAACTATTACAATCCGTTATGGTTTGACAGGGAGTGCATCTAGGATCGTTAATTAGAATGGTAGGAGCTTCGCAATCATTTTTGGTACAGGAGCAATCGTCTTTACAATTGTTGAATATATCAGCATATTTGTAAAAGTCTTTTCCTATACATTGATTTAAGGTACTACAATCCGTGGAAGCACAAGCATAGATAGCATCACATTCTGCTCCACAACCATTAACATCACAAGTATGGGTTAAAGTAATCGTGCCCGTAGTACATTGTTTATCAATCTCACTGCAAGTAGAGGTATATCCCTTAAACTTATCCTTTGTCTTAAAATTTCCATCGGGAGTATAACCACATTGATCAATGGAAGCAAGATCATTAGCAGAACAATCTATTGGCGTTCCGGGAACACAAGAGCCGTCTACGCAAGTTTCTTTCCCCCTACAAAATAAAGTATTATTGCATAACAGATCTCCTCCTTCATCTATCAAATCGTTGCAATTATCGTCTTTATTGTTACATACTTCTTCTATATCTGGATTTATTTTTGGATCAGTATCATCACAATCAAATTTATTTTCTACATAACCTTCCGGCAGGGCGCAGGAAGAGACGTTTTTCTCCGCATCACCATATCCATCTTTATCTGCATCTAAATAAAACAATTTTGGGTCAGGGCAGTCTAATTCCGTGGCATCTAACATCTCTTCCTGTTCTGGAATTAAACTATCATAGATCAAATCGATCGTCTCTAATATCTCCGGTGGCAATTCTGAAGAAGGCTCTTCTATTTCTGTCCTGGGCGGCTCAGGAGTGCTTGATTCTTCATTTACTTCATAAGGTGAATCTTCCGGGTGAATCTCTGGAGCATCAACGAGTGCTTCTATTCCGGGTTCCTGCACCGCATCCAAGTCTTCGGTTCCACTTTGCTTCTTCGGGTCGGTTAAACAGGAGGTGTACAATGCACTGAGCAAAGCAGCGGTAAGAGATAACTTTTGAAAGCGCATTTTAAACCGTTAAGAAGCTCTTACTTTATAAATATTGTGTAATAATCACTTAGGGGTAGTATTACTTTTGGTTTCAGTTACGATAACCTTTAAATATCCCTCCGTACTTTTCCACCCCATGCTCACCGTCCGCACTCAGGTAAAGGAAATTCTTAAAGGAAATAAGGGTGGCCCCAACAATCTTTCTGACGACTTCATGAACAAATTGGATGAGAAAGTCAAGCAGTTAGTATTGGAAGCCGCTCAACGGGCTAAGGAGAACGGCAGAAGAACGGTGATGGGCAAGGATTTGTAAGACTTCTACTCTCCTTGAAGTTATGTCTAACATTTATTAACCGGGAGGATATTCTACCCTTATGAAATATTTATTATTGATATTAGGACTATTTTTGTTGGTGGGATGTACCCAAAAAGGAATAAACTCCCCGCCTGATGATCGTTCAGCGCCTTATAACTATCTTGAACCGCACATTACCAATTTAAAATGTGATGTAAATATCGCTTGCCCGACAGATTTAGAATGTTGGAAACTCCCTGATAAACCTTTGGCTTGTGTGGATAAGAATCCCTGCGTTTGGTATTGCCATCAAGAGAATTGTGAGGTACTAGAATCTTACCCTCCACAGTTGAGATGTGGAAACAACTGATTTATCCCTTAATCCTCGGCGGAGGAGGCAGGGGCAATTCCTCAAAATAAGAACTTGCTTCTAAAGAAGGAGGGAAAACTGCCGCTGAGGGAGCCATACTGGCACTTCCGGCAGAGGAGGAATTACTGCTGCTCATGGCCGGAACTCCAAACAACAAATCGTGTTTGATATCTTCCGGAAGAACATTTTCCGGAGCATTAGTTATCGCTTCTGGTGGAGCAGTAGAAGCCAACAACTGTTTTAATTTGTTCTCAATCAACTGAAGTTTGTTTTGTAAAGCTAAAGCATTAGGGTTCTTTTGAAAAACCTTACTCTTTTCCAATTCAAACTTTAATGTGGTAACCCGTTCCAGCAGGGATTGGACTTTGTTTCGATCTAAGGAAGGAGCACTTTCTACCATTCGATTCGATTTTTTAAATATTTTTTTCTTGGGGCTGACTTCAGCCAACAATTTTCGGCTTAATTCAATATCTTCTTGTGTGCCGTATTTAGCCAACATTTCTCCCAACAAATGAGATAATTTTTCCACTTTTTTGGGTAGCTCTTTATCTTCCGCAATGGACAACCTTTTCTTCAACAGATCAATTTTTTTCTTCAATAATTTTACTTGGGTTGATTCCTGCGCCCGGCTTTTCTGCAAAGACTTTTCTAAATCCGAAATGGTTTTCAATTCTTCTTCCAGATTCTGAATTTCTTTCTTGATGATGAATCGGGGAGTTTTCTTTTGATCAATCAGATACTTAATTTCATTTACTTTTTTAACAATCTCTTCATGAGAAAAAGTTTCTTTCTGCAGCTCAGTTAAAGAAGCTACTTTATACAGGAACTGTTGCGCTTTGAGCGTGCTCATGGCTTATTTAAACAACCCTTTTCTTTTTGGTGGAGTTCCCATACTCGGTGGAGGGGGAGGAAAATTATCCGAACCGCTAAAATTGTCTCCAAAAGAAGGAAAATTATTGTCCATGCTCGGCGGAGGAGCCATTCTTCCCGGACCGCTCATCTGGGGCATGCCCATATCGTGGCGAACCATTCCGGAAGGAGCAGTTAAAGTTGGTTCTGAAACAACTCTCGAATCTCCCTGCTTGCTTACAAAATCGTCCACTTTATCTGAGATAGCCAGCATTCCTTTAGCGATAGTTTCATTTTGACTGATGACATCAGCCAATTTATCGTTAATGTCAGTAATCCTTTTCATTACGTCTTCTTCCTGCGTTTCTTTCAAGGCCTGCTGGAAGATGGTATTTAACTCGTGCACAGAATCTTTCATGCTTTCTATTTCTAAAATTAGTTCGTTGATTTTGCTGTCGGGCTGGGTCAATTTCTTTTTCAAACCCTCTACTTCATCCTTCAAATCGTTTAACAACTGGTGCGGAAGAATTTCATAATCTTCATCATTAGCCATATCTACCACCTTTTTGGAATGTAGCAAATGTGTAAGGTATTCGTTATCCTCACATTTGCTTATTAGTAATTGTGAACCAATTTACGATGACTATTCACAATTACTATATTATATTAGAGATAATTAAAGTAAATTTGTTTATAAATGTTACTGTAGTTAAGTTCAACCAGTTCGGTAGAAAATGTCTCGCTCGCACCTTGCCCGGTTGACTGATTCACAATAACTAACTAGATTGTTGGTTATATTGGCAAGGCATAGCTCATCTGACGAATAGCCAAGTGCTCGCTGGCCCGCAAGATAAAGCAACGACTTTATCTGCGCGCAGATGAACCTCTTACGTTCATCTTGCGCTTTGGCAACATTTTCTACTCCTCTCTCTAAAACCCAAAATTTAATAAACTTCTTTCAGAACTTTCTGAATATGTTCCTTGAGGCGACTTTGATTGTTGTAACTTTGTTTGCTTTAATTATTGCTTCTTATTGTGATCTGAAGTGGAGAGAAGTGCCTGACTGGATCAGTTATGGGTTAATCTTTGCTGCTCTGGGAATAAGAGCAATCTTCTCTCTGTCATCGGGCTGGGAAATCTTCATTTCGGGAGCTTTAGGCTTTGGGGTGTTTTTAGGATTATCTTGTCTGCTTTATTATTCTTACCAATGGGGTGGTGGAGATAGTAAACTGTTGATGGGGATGGGTGG
>JBBSWE010000142.1:0-9232 GCA_038046445.1 Nanobdellota archaeon
AGGAAGAAAACGAAAAGGCGGTTGCTTAATTCTTCGAGAGGGCTTTATAGTTACGAGAGCAGGAATATTTAAATGTTTCTATGCGTAAGTGATAACTTTAAACTCACATTCCATCCAACTTCTTAATTCGCAGATCTATTGGCGGGTGAGTTTGGAACAAACTCTGTACCCAAGAAGCTTTCTTCTTTCCATCATGTCTAAAAGGCATAGAAATATACAAATGGGCCGTGGCTTTATTAGCCGTATCTACTAATGGATCAGGATCATCTTTTATCTTACGTAAGGCATCGGCTAATCCTTTTGGATATCTAGTAAGCAAGGCCCCATTAGCATCAGCCAAGAACTCACGTTTACGGGAAATAGCTAACTGCATCAATTGAGCGATGATGGGAGAAAGTATCGCTAAAACTAAACCTACCACAATTAATACGACCGTCATTTGATTTCCTTCTCTGTCGTTACTTTTACCACCCCATAAGAAGCTTCGTAATAAGAAATCAGACAATAATACGGTTACACCCACCATCACTGCCGCTAGCATCATCACGCGAATATCATAATTTTTAATGTGCGACATCTCGTGAGCAATAACCCCTTCTAGCTCCTGGCGGTTCAATTTCTTAAGTAAACCGCTAGTCACCGCCACATAAGAATGCTCTGGATCTCTTCCCGTAGCAAAAGCATTCAAAGCAGTATCTTCGATTACATAAACCTTGGGAACTTTGGGCAAGCCGGCGGCAATAGATAATCCTTCCACGGTATTAATCAGATAAGCATGCTCGGGTTTTTGGGCTTCTTTGGCTTTAGATAAAGTTAAAATACTTTCCGCCCCGCTAAAGTAGCTGAACAAAAAGTACAACAGTCCGGCAAGGAAAGCAATAACCAAACCAAACCATTGATTACCCCAATACAAACCAATTACGAATCCAATAAGAATAATCAAAGCTAAAAATACAAATATCAATAAGTAACTTCTTCTCTTATTAGCTGCAATCTCTTCGTAAATGCCCATCGTAAAAATAAAAAATTAAAATTCCACTTTGACGTTCTTTTTCTCATCCGCGCTAGTCTGAAAAAATTCTTTGATTGGGAAGTTGAACATATTAGCAAAGATATTACGCGGAAAAGTTTGTTTAGCTTCGTTGTAAGCCATCACACTGTCGTTGTAGAACTGACGAGAATAAGCAATTTTACTTTCTGTGCCGGACAATTCTTCCTGCAGCATCTTAAAATTCTCGTTGGCTTTAAGCTGAGGATAATTTTCCGCTACGGCAAAAATAGATTTTAGGGCTTCCGTAATTTGATTAGAAGCTTTAGCCTTATCTTGCATTCCCCCTTTCATCAAAGAAGCTCGGGCTTTAGTTACTTCTTCCAATACCCCTTTCTCGTGTTTCATGTATCCTTTAACCGCGTTTACTAAGTTAGGTATAAGATCATACCTTCGTTTTAATTGCACATCGATTTGAGACCAGGCGTTTTCTACTCTTACTCGTAGTCTAACCAAGCCGTTATAAATTAAGATTATAGCCAAAACCAGCACCAGTACTACGATTCCAATTATCCATTCGATAGCAAGCATTTTTCCACCCCGTTGTTTATTTTAAATATTATAAGGAAGTATTATGGCCTTGCTTTTAAAAAGCTTTTGGAGTTAAAATCATTCAAAATTTATTCGCCCTTTATTCTGGTTAAGAAATAATAAAACGAAAGGCAGCAAGAAAGGTAAGCTAAAATATAGATTAAATCGGAGAAGAAGCCAATAAATCCGTAAACACTTTCAAAGGAGGCGTAAGAATAAGTAAGGTCGCCAGTAAAAAACAAGGCGTTAGCGATTACCATTAAAAGTAAAGGAGTAGAAAAATCTTCATGATTGGCCATAAAAAAGTATGCTCCAATAGAAGATATCAAAATTAAGGCACTTATCATTGGATAGAAATATCCCAAGAAAGTCTGACCCGTGGAGGTGTCATGAGGAATAACATTTGCGCCAAGTAGATAATACAAGATTAAAGAAGATAAAGCAAAAAGAATCATTAAAATAATAATCCAATGACCTTTCCCTTGCTTAGAAGAAGTAAATAAATAAAATACCGTAAAACCCAAGAATAACGAAACTGCCCCGATTACCCAATAAAAGTCAGGCATACTTCCAGAAGCGCTTTCGCCGAACAGCTTAAAAATCAAGAACCAAGATAGTTCAGCCAGAGCAAAACAGGCATAACCGAAACCTAAAGCCAAAAAGAAGAAGGAATAAGAATTGCTAATGGTTTCTTTAGCTCTTTTTTTAGAAAGGTGATTAACGAAAAGCAAGCCTAAAACGGCGGTTAATGTAGCTATTAACGCCAAAACAAAGTAAATTCCTCCTTGTAAACTTTCTAAACCCATTTTAACCTCTTTTGAAGTAAGAAGAACAAATAATTATATAAATTGTTTGGTTGGGTGGCACTATCCTTTTTCTGAGTGATAGCACCATATCCGCCTGAAAACGAGGATGGCTTTGCTATCCTGTTTTCCTCTTTGAGATGCTATTCTCGCATCTCATCCCTGAAAACCATAATTGGTTTTCGGGGCAGTGGCGATAATGGTGCTATCACTCGTTTTTTGGATAGTGCCGGTTGGGTTGTGTGTCGGTGAGTCTGACCTGGTTAAGGACGCCTTGCGAGCTGATTTAACAAAAGCTATTTAAACCAAAAGAATATTCCTTCCTTAAAGAGGTGATAGTCGGACATGGTCTTAGAGCATATTTTTCCAGAAGATTGGTTAGAACATAAAGGAAGATATGCTTTCGTTTTAGGAGTAATTTATGCTGTGGTGGGAATTGTTATTGCTTCTATTCTCTTTCCCGGAGATCCGGCTTTAGTGGGAGTAGCCCTTACTTCTATGCTGCTTTTACCAGAATTGTACAAAATTTTTGATATCGAAGAACGTCAAGAAAGCATGGAACAAAAAGTGACCCTAGGGGGGTTATGGAAGGATGACGTAGATGTAATAAAAATATACATCTTTATTTTCTTAGGTATTCTAATCGTATATGCCCTTAGTACTATGGTTTTACCACAAATGCAGGCCAACTCCTTATTCCGAGAACAATTAGAAATTCGTTATGGTCAAGGATTCAGTGGTTCAGCTACCAGTGGAATTTTTTCTAGCGACTTATTTTGGGGCCTTTTAAGTAACAATTTTTTAGTGCTTATTGCTTGCTTCATTCTAGCCTTACTAGCCGGAGATGGGGCTATTTTTATGATTAGCTGGAATGCTTCGGTGTGGGGAACTATTTTTGGATTAACTGCGAAGAACGCCGCAGCTTTTTCGGGCCAGAATTACTTTTATCTCTTTGGATTAATCATGCTAATCGTTTTTCCGCACATGATTACAGAAGCACTTTCTTATTTCTTGGCGGCCATCTCTGGTTCAATCATTAGTAAGGATGTAGTTTCAGAAAATTTTGCTTCTAACCGTTTCTTTGAAGTGTTTGGATTCAATTTTTACCTTTTGATCTTCGCTTTAATGTTCTTAGTGTTAGGGGCGCTGATAGAAACTTTCGTTTTGAATCATGTAGAAATATATCAAGAAATCATCCGGATGAGCATGATGGCAGCAGGGGCGAGTTAGTTTTTAATTTCTTCCGCACTACTACTATTCTTCTTACCATTGGCAAAAGGCTTACATTCGTCAAAGAAATCACACTGGCCGGAACTCCACTTACATAATCTTCCTGAATTTTGAGAATAATCTTCCACTTTTTCTGTTTTAGAAGTGTGTTCGTGAATAGCACAAATGTCTCGTAAAGCCGCATCCAGCATTTCTGGATTAACATTCATTAACTTTAATTTATGGCGCAAGAAGAACACCCCTAATTTATCGGGCATTTTCCCATGCTTCTCGTTGTACATTAAGGAATACATGGCTAATTGTAACTTAATGCTGTCTTTAACCTCAAAATCGTTGTTGGTCTTATAATCAATAATATGTACTTCATCATCATAGTGATGAATGGCATCAATAAAACCATGAATGGAAAGGCTAGGAGAAGAATATTCCTGTTCTCGAATCGGAGTTAAGTAATGGAAAGCATCAGCCACATTGAGCTGTTTTTCTTTCATCGCTCCACCCAGCTGTTCTAAGAAATGGTTGCACCAATTCATCAGCATCAGCATGGTTTCTTCAAAATAAAACATTTCTTGGTCTGAAGTTAGGTCTAATTTTTTCAGTTCGGGTTGGCCCAGGTTCCAATGATATAAAAAAAGACGTTGGATCGCTTCTTGAAATTTCTGGACATAGTTCTCTTCATTAAATTCTTCTACGTTAATATCATAAAAACTTTCTAAAGTAGAATGGGCGATGTTTCCCCGCAATTGATGAATGTTTGACGTAGTAGGCAGTTTGACGATATATTGGTAATAATACTTGCGTTTACACTGCTTGAAGGTGTTTATGGAAGAAGCTGATTCTACCCGTTTAGCCATAAACTTTTACGAAAAGTTTAATCAAAAGAAGATGTTTTCTTTGAAAACATAATTTTTGACCACTTTCCCCTCCCTTTTTATTCATAAACTTTTCGGATGGGGGTTGTTTATATGCTTTTCCCACACCTGAGCAGTGAGGAGTAAATTAAAATACCATCACGAAAGTAAATATTAGAAAACTATTCTTCAGAAACTTCCTTCTTAACTGGGGCCTTCTTAGCTGCTTTCTTTTCCGACTTTTTCTCGATTTTATTCTTGGCCTTAGCCGCTTCTTCTTTCTTCGCTCCGAACAATTCCGCTTTAACTAGCCCTTTCTCATATTTAGTTACAGTAATCTTAACATGATGTGGGGGATTCTTGATGCCGTGTAACCACAGCTTATCGTTTAATTCCTTCCCAATCTTAACATTCTCGGACTTCATGTGACGAATTAAAAATTCTTTTAAAGTATTAACTGCCTTATTGGTTCTTTTCCAATTAGGAGCTTTCTGGTATCCTTTTCTTAAAGGAACATTATAGGTTCTTTCCAATATAATTTTATCAACTTTGTCGGCCATTTTTATGCTTTAGTCTTATTTCTTCTCCAACTTCTCTTCACGTGAGTGTGACGGGAAGGATGGACTCTTTTACCTTTACCATAAACCTTAAACACGGTCCAAAAAGGGGCCCATTTGGTTTGCTTGCTCAACTTAATGAGTCTTTTCTTTTTAGCTACGGGTTTATTGGTGGTCATCTTAGGGATTCTCCCGATGTTCTTGCTTTACTAACTGCACGGCAATCTTATCCAATAAAGAAACTCCGGCAGGAGTCAATACTCTTCCTTTATGATTATCAACCATGGTTTGCTTGATTAATGTTGATTTTTCCAACTGTTGAAGAATTTTTCGGATAATGGAACCAGAAGCTTTGAAGAATTTTTCCGGTTTATGACCGCGGCCTTTAATTCCACCATATTTAGTACGCAGCTTCTCTGTCCCGATCGGACCAAGCTTAGCGATACTGCGAAGAAGAGCAGCAGCACGGTAATACCACCAATCGGGATTTTCGGGGTGACGTTCTTTATGATGACCGGTCTTAACGAAGTTGCTCCATTCTAACGGTTGGACCAATTTCTGCTTTTTTAATTCTTCGGCGACCTTAATAATTAATTCATTAGTGTCTGCTTCTAAGATGTGCGTCATGTTTACTTTTAGACCGTGTTTTATTTATAAAGCTTTTGGGAGAATTGACTTAAAGGTACGAAATATGATCTTTTTAAGAAGTAATTATTCTAAACCATAAGAATCAACAAACTTTTGGATGGTAGAATAATCTTGTAAATAGGCAAAGCCCTTCTCCGTAAGTTTATAGGTTCTATTTCCTCTTCGATCAATTTCTTCTAGGATAAAGCTTTTTTCTAGCAGCTCATTCATGTACTCGGTAAGCATCTGATGAGAAAGGTTAGATTTGTAAAGAATATGGGTAGGTTTAATGCGATTCCCCTTTTCACGGATAACAAAAAGGATGTCGTGAATTATTTCTAAACGTCCTCTTCTTTTTTGATTCATTTTCTTAACACCAAGTAAAAGTCCCATAGTAAGAACAAATACGCTACCAAAGCCAAGAAATGGGCAAGGCCATAAAACGTTTCTCCTTGGGTACAGAACATGAAGTTAATACTGCCAAAAAGTAAGAATAAAAATGCTAGGGCTACCAGTAAAGATTTTTTATCTTTATTTTTGCGGAAATTGTTCACGAAATGGATGCAAATAAAAATGAAGTAGACCGTAGATAAAATTAAGAAAACAGTAAGAAAATGTTCTTCACTGAAGAACAGAGAGATTAGAGAAACCAATAACATTAAAACCAATAAGAGAGGTTTATGAATTTTTAAGGTTAAGTATACCATTATCACTAAACCCACCATCATCAGCAGAATATGGGTATAAACTCCCAAGAAATTGTACCAAGCAAAAAGAGGTAAGGCTATAGCTTTACATACACCGGTATTGGCTTTAGAAATAATCAGGTAATTAAACAAAGCTTGAACGAAGTAAGAAAGAGAAATGAAAGAAAAAGCAATACCAAATAATTTTGCTTGGCGTTGATTGGACCGGTAATACACTTTAAAGGCGAAAAGAGCTACAATTAAGGAAATTATTCCAAACAGAACTTCTAGTAATACGTCATATCCAGAAGCAGACAAGGATAAATGAACCATGATTCGACTTAATCTTTAAAATAGACTTATAAAGATTATGGAGGAGAACTCGAGATTTTCATTTAGGATTGCTCTTTAAGAGAGTATTTATAAGAGATTAATCCTGGAGCAGTAGAGGTGGTTAAATATGACCCGCAACCGATTCGCCCAACAATTACAAGAAAAAATGTTCAGGATAGAACGATGGGAACACTACCGAGAAATTCCAGAAGAGGATGGTATGGTGGAAGAACTGAAATAAGAAAGATACGTAAAAGACGTCAGTCTGTAGATTAATTGGTATTTTCTATTTCTCCACTAACTTGGCTTTTTTTACAACCAGTCTTCCGGAACAAGAAGAATCCATTACTTTTTCAGATTTAACGATTTCTATCTTTTTTTTGAAAAGGGGACAATCCAAGACTAGAGACTCAGCCTCGCCGCCTTCGAAAGCAAGATTCATACCATTTTTTTCAGTGATTTTTTTCAGTTGAATTAAAGCATTTTGGTCAATTTCTTTTCCTAACCAATTACCATCCAATCCTTCCGCCGCGATTCCAGTCAAAATAAATTTAAATCCGTTCGCCAGTAGTTCTTGCATTTCTAATTCTTGTGGCTTATGCCAAAGAGGGGAGAATACTTTTAAGCCCACCTGATCGCAGGCTTTCTCAATCCGATCGCGTTGATACGTTGAGAAAATTGCTCCGGTAATTATACCATTAATTTTATATTTTTTCTTAGCTAGCGATAAGGATTTTTGGAGATCTTCCAACTCTGACTCTTTCTCTCCTTTAGTTTTGCACATGATTAAGGGAATCTCCATCGCTTGGGCTTGCAAAGAAACTAGTTCAATGGCAGGAGTGTGAAACATATATGAAGCTTGATTTTCCGATTGCAAAGTAATCAAACACGTTAATTCATAATTCTGACGTTGCATAATCAAAGCAGCATAAGCAGAATCCTTTCCGGAAGAAAATAATATCCCTAGTTTCAAATTGTGTTTGGGATACAACTGTTTCAAATAAGCAGAACGAGAAGTAAATCCTTTCTGACGCGATAACTTTTCCAGGCCCCAATCCAGTAAAGAACCATATTGAGCCGCTACTTTTTTTCTCCAAGCTAATTCTTTAGAAATTCCTTGCGCTTCAGCGATTTCGCGTAAGATAATTTTACTACTGGTTTCGGAGATTTTGTATTTTTCTGGAATCTTTAAAGAGAAATCTATTAGCTGTTGGTCTAAGAAAGGTAAACGCAGCTCTAAATGATGGTCCATGGATATTACATCATCGCGATAGAGGTCTCGCTCGTAAAGCTTCAGTAATCCAGAAATGCATTCTTGATTGATGTTGGTAGAACGCTTATGCCGTTCATAACCGGCAAAGATTTCTTCACTGCCTAATCCAGATAGAACTACTTTGCAGCCGTCTTTTTTGGCTAACTCGCAAGCGAGATATAGAGTAAGAGCTACTTCTACCTTAATAACATTAGAATCTTCAATCAAAGGAACTATTTTCCGGAGATATTTTTCTAATTGGGATATTTTAACTTTTTTTATTTTTAATTTTAATTTTAATTGTTTAGCCGCTTTTTGGGCGAACTCTAAGTCGGTAGATTTCTTGCCATCTTTTCCTGTATCCAACACCGCTAGATAACAATTGAAGGGGTATCCTTTCTGTTTTAAGAAATTAGCAATAAAAGTAGAATCTATCCCTCCTGAAAAAAGTACTCCAAACTTTTTTTCAGGAACCCGTTTGAGAATCGCGGAAGAAAGAAATTCTTGCAATTGTTCAATAATCTTTTCTTTGGGTAAAGAAAGTTCGGGGAGATAAGAAAAAAAATCTCGGTTAGTGGTTTCTAATTTCTTGTTTTTAAGATTATATTTAAATATCTGACGCGGATTAAGCTCTTCAATATTTAAATAACCGGCTGCTTCTAGGGCTTTCTTCTCCGAAGCGAAAGCAAAAACATCTTCGTTATAAAAATACCATAAGGGTTTTACTCCCAAGAGGTCTCGGAACAAGAACACCTCCTTTCCTTTCCAATACGCGCAGGCATAAGTTCCATCTAACTCTTTTAATTTTTCTAAAGTGATTCCAAATTGATCCAAGTAAGCTAAAAGTAGTTCTGCATCGTTTTTTACTTTGAATTTATACTTTTCGGCTAACTCTTTCCAATTATAAATTTCACAATTAGCTACTAGAATTCCTTCTCCTTTGAGGGGTTGAGGAACGTAATTAACTATTGAATGTAGATTATGACCAAGAAGATTTCTTTCCTTAAACTGAGAAAATTGGGTTATGTCCGGACATAACTGTAAATTTTCCGGTGAGGCCAAACCAAAACCATCTTTTCCGCGATTTTTTAAAATGGAAAGAGCTAACTTAATCTTCTGATCCGCTTTTTCTTCTCCAAAAATACCTACGATTCCGCACATGAGCAAAATAATCTGCTTGGAGCTAATAAATCTTACCACGAAGAGCGAGGAAATGTAAAAAAAGGGGGTTTTCTTGGAGAAGAATTGAAAACTCCAAAAACGGCACAGTTCGAAAAGTGAGTGATATATAAACAAGAAGATAATACCTCGTTT
>JBBSWE010000143.1:0-5778 GCA_038046445.1 Nanobdellota archaeon
AAAAGTTTGATTTTTGGGAAAAGCATCATTGATGCTTAATATCCACGCAACGCCCCTTAAGAAATTAATCAAAGAAAAGTTAATAATTGGATTTATTCCGGTTATAGACTACACCAGATTAGGCTTAACCCACTTTAAAATAACCGTAAATTTGATTAATTCAGCACAAAAAAAGCAGCTGAAACAAAAATTAATAATGGAACAAAATATAGGTTATATCACTGAATCTTACGGAAACTATGATTTAGAGTTTGAAGTTATTGTTGAAAATATCAACCAATTATTCGCATTAATAGATGAAATAAACTTAGAGATACCTTTCAAAAAACAAGAGATAATCTTTAATAATAAGGAGATTTTAGTTAATGAGGATCCACTATGAAAGAAGATAACCCAATTATCCCATTAGAATATCTGCTAAAAAGAAAAAAAGATACTACCCTTTCGTTTAAAATACTCCTTGCACGAAAGATAAAACTGGAAAGAGAAGAATATAACACCAAAAATGTTGTTTTAGCTCCGTTATTATCGGCTTCTTCGATTATGTCTCCAGGGAAGATGATAATCGATAGCGGTTTGATAAATTCAGATCCAGAAATGCTTTACGCAATATTGGACCGAATGGTTGAGGGAAAAAGTCTAACTGAAGAACAGCGCCAGCACGTTATTACTGCCGAAGAATTTTATCGGGCTAACGCCAATATTTTTTTAGAAAGAGCCAATTCTACAGCTAATACAGCAAGAGAATTAAGGTTTATCAGAAGATTGTTAAAAAGATATAAGCTTCAAAAAAGGCCAATATTAGACCTCGGCTGCGGGATGGGAAGATTAACCGGACCGTTGCTAGTAGAAGGATTTGAAGTAAGTGGCCTAGACCTATCATCCGATTTGATAAATCTCGCTAAAAAAGCCTACCCGCAGTATGCTGACAGATTTTTTACCGGAAATCTGTTGCAAACTCCGTTCCCTAAAAACAGCTTTTGTTGTGTATTAATGATGTGGCACGTAATTTGTGAAGTTCATGATAGACTAAATTTAGTTTTTAAAGAAATAAGTAGAGTACTTGTAAACGGAGGAATTTTGATAATTGATTTTCCAGATGTGAATTCAGATGACACTAAGTTATACTATAAAAAAAGAGATGCTGACACTGAAGATTTTTCTTTATTCCTGGCTAAGGTCCCGGTTATGGGTGTTTTAAAGGAGAAATTAGAAAAATATGGTTTTAAAATCAAAAGAATTGCCCATCCTCGCTGGGGGGTGCACAAATATGTATTAATTGTTCAAAAATTTGATGGTATGGCTATGGGATATGCAAAAATCAATAAAACAAAGTATTCAATGGGATAAAAACGTACAAAACAAACCTTAAAAAAAATTAAAATAAACTTAAGAAACTAAAGTCTTTATTTTGTCTCGATCAAAACCAACAATGATATCCTTCTCCGTTCTTAATACTGGAACTCTTCTCTGACCGGTTAAATTGACTACTTCTTCAATCAGTTCCTGAGTGTTAACTAGGATCTCTTCAAAGTCGATATTCATCGCATTCAAATAGCTTTTTACTACTTTGCATTCAGGGCAAGTTTCCGTCGTATAAATCTTAATTGCCATCAAAAAAGTGAAAACTAATTCCTATTTAAAGATTGTTGAGAACTGGAGAGTTACAAGTAGCGGTAGTTAGCAGAAACTAAATATTTTAATTAACATCAAGGAGAAGTAGTAAAAAATAATAAACTTCGTTAACCTTACAAATATTTTTGCCCTAATAAAAACTAGCTCAAAACAATCTAATCTAAGAATTAAGCCTAAGTAGCTTGAATCTTTCTTCTGCGCTTGGCCTTCTTGATCTTCTTACGCTGCCACTTCCAACGCATCTGTCCTTTTTTCTTCCAACGGCGGGAACTTCTCTTCATGTGAAGGGAAAAATAGCCAACCCTTTTATAAAGCTTTCTTTTTTAAAGATAAACCAAACAGAAAAAGATATAAAACAAGAAAGAATCTTCCCTTAAAGGTGATAGCTAATGAAAAAGAAACTTATTAATAATGTTATCTCTTGGGCGGCAATAATTCTGGGACTCCTGGTAATTATTTTAGTATTGTACAAGATCATCCAAGGATTGTAAAATGGATAACACTGATATAACTTTAAAGATAGTCACCATCGTTTCTACGATAGTGTTGTTTATGTACGGATTGTTTAAAGGTTATGACACTTTAGAATTGTTCATTTATAATATTTATTTCATCGCTTTAATACTTTATTTAGTGAAAACAAACCTAATGATAGAACGTCAAAGATGAGGCAAGACATGATTATCACCACCTGTGGAAACTCCATCAATATCGCCAAAAAGATAGCTACTAAGCTTAAAGCTAAATATTCTCCCTTAACCATTGGCGCTTTTCCCGATGGAGATTTATACTTAAAATTCAACTGCGAAGTGAAAGGACAAACCGTAATTATTGTACAATCTTTCCAGCCCCATCCGGACCAATCTTTATTTGACTGCATTTTTGCTGCAGAGACAGCTAAGGATTTAGGAGCAAAGAAAGTGATTCTGGTCGCACCATACCTTTCTTATATGCGCCAAGACAAGCGCTTTAATCCGGGAGAATGTGTTTCCAGCCAAGTGATGGCTAAACTGATTAACCACTCTTTTGATCGGTTGATTACGATCGATCCGCATATTCATCGCTACAAATCCTTACGAGATATTTTTACCATTCCTACCATTAAGCTCACTTCCAACCCTTTAATCGGAGAATATGTCCGGAAACATTTCTCTAAAGAAGTAATTATCGGTCCAGATTGGGAATCTTATCAATGGGCAGAAGATATCGCCAAGCATATTCACGTTCACGCCACGGTATTGAAGAAAACCCGTTTCAGTTCCCGACACGTGGAAGTGAAGATGATCCATCCGATAGAAATCAAAGGAAAGAATGTAATGATTGTAGATGATATCATTTCTACCGGGCATACTATTGCGGAAGCAGCGAAGGAAGCTAAGAAATTAGGAGCGAATAAGATTTATGCTATCGGCGTACACGGCTTATTGGTAGAGAATGCTCTGGACAAATTGAAGAAAGCGGGAGTGAACGGTGTGATTACTACCAACTGCATTGAACATTCTAGTAATAGAATTGATGTTACTCCGTTGTTGGTGGAAGCACTGAGGAAGGAGAGATAGGTATTAAGCTGCTCAAGTAAAAATTTTGGTGGTGACGCCACAAAATTTATAACTTTATTAACAATACTAATTAATGATGAATGAACTACTAAAAGAATTAAACTGCTTTTTAGGAAAAGCCACCCTCAATACTTACGCCGGTGGCGGTACAGAAGTTGATCCGGAAGAACCGGGGTTTAAAGAATTAGAATTTAAGGAGAACAGTTGGTATTACAAAGATAGTTACACCGGATTCTTTTAATCTTGGGGAAGGGAAGCTGTTTGGCATAATCAAAAGCCTTTCTGGACTCAGATTTATGGTGGAGGAATGACTAAAAAATTTCAAAAGGATGCTAAATTTGCCCATAAAACTTTTGATTTCCTTAAAAAGGCCTTATCTGTAGGTGAAAAGCAAAAGAATTTCCAACCCCGGGGTCCGAAAGAATTTGCTGATGGTGATTGGAAATATTCCTGCAAATGGAAGGGAGATATCACACGATTTAAAGGGCATGAAAAAATACAATTCAAAGGAATGGGTGTATTTACTCATGATTTCTTGGGTGGTTTAATTCTTGTTAGACCATAAGTGAACCTCTCCAAAAAAGGCAATAAAACACTAAACCCATACCTATTTAAAAAATAATTATTTTTCTTCCCGATTTTTTCTCGGCTTCTTAGTTTCTTTTACTTCCGGAGTTACTTTTTGATATTTGGCTTTTAAATCTACTACCAAAGAGAACTTTGCTTTCAAATCCGCTACGTCCTTGCAATCTACAATCAAACCGTTCAATTCAATCTCGATCTGATTTTCAGAAGGAGTTATTTTAGCTTTCACTAATTCTTTCTTACTAAAGAGAGCCAGAACTTCATCCATCTGAGCTTTGGTCTTAGTAACCCAAATCTCTCGATAGATGTGCAATTGATGTTTCCCGTTATAAGTCTTAAATAAAATCCCCATAAGTATAGTATTACAACTTTGGTTTATAAATCTTTTTAGAGAACTTAATAAAAAAGAGTGCCCCCGCCGAGACTTCCTCGCTAACGTTCGGAATGTTGCCGAGCGCCAACATTTGAACTCGGGTTGCTGCCGTTCTCCATTTTGAATTGTCTGCACAATCAAACCATCCTGAAAATACTTCCAGTTTTTTGATGCAACTTTTTTTGAAAAAGTTGCTGAGAGGGTAGCGTGATAGTTTGTCCCCAGACAAACCTACAAATCGCAGATTTGTTTGGTCCGGGCTACACTACAGGGGCACCAATCACAACAGAACAGAACAGTTTTAAAAGCTTTTTGGAAAAGTAATCATAACACAAAATACAATATCACCGGCAGGATCAAACAGCCCATCAAATGATTCTTGCCTACGCCCCATTTATTCACTACTAAACCTACTGCAGTAGAAGTAGCTAATATTAATAATCCCAAAAATCCGTCAAAGTAAAAAGTCATAATCGTAATCGCAATTAAAATCCCTAAAATAAGTTTAGTATAATTCACGCGCACAATATATTTGGCAAAGATTTTAGATAAGCGCAAAGCACAGATCGCTCCCAAACCGGAAGCTACTAAAGCTACCCCCATAAACAACATCATTTCTTCAAAACCAACGGAACCGATAATTTCATTAACGACGACAATCGCTCCGTTGCGGGCTTTGTCTAAAATGTAAGCAGCAGCGATGGAAATAAGCATAGAAGCGGTGTTTAATCCTCCCACCAGACTCAAAAAACCTTCGTCTCCGATATCTCCGACAATATTCGTGCCTACAATCGCCGCTTGACTATTTCCGAATCCGGGCAGGAAAGCAGAAATAAATCCCATTCCCGTCGCTGCAGAAACAGATTTAAGAGCATTCTGGTTAGAGATAGTTAACGGTTTAGAAGTATCTTGTTTAGGAATACTCATTTTATCTTTCAGACTAACTAACAATAAAGAAAATCCAAACATCCCCGAAAGTAAGGGAAATAGAGGTTGATGTAGAGTAGGAATACTAAATACCGTTAATCCTAATGCTCCAGACATAAAGAAAGCTGCTCCGGCATACAACCACTTCTTTTCTTTGCCAATCATGAACAGCATGATGATTGCTAAAAGATAACCCATAATTCCTTTGATTACTGGATAAATTGCTGCCATGGAATAAATGAACACCGGCAGTAAGATTACTCCCAAAATCACGCAGCCTAAAGAGCCCAAAGTATTGTAAACGATAGCATTATGTCCTTCTCCCCGCAACAATAACCGATGTCCGGGTAAGACGTTCAACGCCTGCGATTCGTCCGGAGCGCCGAGATAAGTAGCCGGAAGTGCATCTAAAAAAGTTTGGGTCATAGCTAAAGAAATAATGAAGATACATAAAATGATGGGAGTAGTGAACTGTAACAATAATGGAGAAAAAGAAAGTAGCAGTAAAGAAACCATATTTACATGTAAGCCAGGAGTGATGCCGGTGATGCAGCCGATAACCACCCCCAGAAGGACAGAAATTAATACTTCTAAAAACATAACCATAAAGAAAGGTAAGCACTAGATAAATTTAGCCTATATTTAGCCTATATATAGTACATTCTTTCTACCAAAAGTTAGTAGTTACTCAAAGGTAGT
>JBBSWE010000144.1:0-6541 GCA_038046445.1 Nanobdellota archaeon
AGTGAGCACCGATACTTCAATTTGATGTAGATGTCGTTGACGTAACTAATGATGTCTATAAAGGTTATGTCTTTGAAAGAATCCTAACTGCTTTGCGGCAGTATCGAACGTAATCTTTAAAAACCAGCCACTATTTTTGTTATCAGTTGGCCCCGTAGCTTAGCCTGGTGGAGCGCACGACTGATATGCTCAGCTAAGACATCGTGAGGTCCCGCGTTCGAATGTTGACGCTCGGCAACGCTCCGAGCGTTAGCGAGGAAGTCGCGGCGGGGCCACGTTTTTTTATCAACTCCTATCCTCATCTTCCACTGTATATAATCGGGTCTATAAATCTTTAAATACCAGTTATTCTTCGAGAATGATAATTACTGATGATTATTAACGGGGGGTGTGGTATATAAAGAAAAAAGTGGTATTAAGTTTAATAGTATTAAGCGTGTTTCTGCTCTTAGTGGGCTGTCTGAATTATAAGGCTTACGAAATTCCAGTGGAAAATAAGTCTCCGGGGAATGATTTGATTAAAAGTGAAGTGGCAGAGATCAAACCGGTGGAGGAGAAAATCACTACTCCTACCGAAGTAGAAGGAGAAGTAGTCCTGCCGGCATTGGGAGAAAATAAGACTGCCAGTGTGGAAGAAGCGACTGCTGAGAATTTAGAAGTTCTGAATGCCAAGGAAAACCAGTTGGTAAAACTTAAATTGAGTGCAGTTGATCCCAATAAAGATAAAGTAACTTATACTTTCAGCAAGCCTTTTGACACCCAAGGAGCTTGGAAGACTAATTATGGCGATGCGGGAGAATATATCATTACTGTTTCTGCTAGTGACGGAAAGTTAACCACTGAAAAGAAGATCAAATTAGTGGTACAAAAAGTAAATGTGGCTCCGACTATCGCTGAACTGAAGGATATTAACGTGAATGAAGGAGATTTAGTTAAGTTAGATCCTAAAGTTACTGATCCTAACCGTGATCCTATCACTATTACTATCTCTGATCCTTTAAGCAAAGGAATCTGGCAGACTACTCCTAAAGATTCCGGAGTATATAATCTAAAAGTGACTGCCAGCGATGGGGAATTGCAGGTAGAGAAGTCTCTTAAGTTAACGGTTAAAAACAGGAATTTGCTTCCGGTAATCACGAATCTGGCGGCAGAAGTTAATGCTTTAGAAGGGCAAACCATTAAATTGGCTCCCGTGGTTACTGATGAAGATGAAGATGAAGGAGAGAATATTACCGTTACTTTCAGTAAGCCTTTCGATCAGAAAGGAGTATGGACCCCCAATTATACCAGCCACGGAGAATACTTAGTTAACGTTACTGCCAGTGATGGAAGAGGAGCCGTAGTTACTAAGCAAGTTAAAGTAATGGTAGGAGCAGTAAACATGCCTCCAGTGATTGAAAAAGTAACCTTGGAGACTAAATAAATTTTTTATTTTTATTTTTTCCTAAATACCCATGAAATCGTCCAAGTTTTGTTTGGTAACCTGTATTTTAATATTAACTATATTAGTACTTTCTAGTTTGGCCATAGCCGAAGTAAAAAGTTTTTATGCTCAAGAAACCGATTTAGTTCGCGTAGCACCTCAAGCTTATGATCCCAATAATGATCTGATTAAATATTATTTTTCTTTTCCCTTAGATGATAAAGGAGAATGGCAAACCGATTATGGCGATGCCGGAGAGTATTACGTGAATATTACTGCTTCTGATGGGCAGACCTCTACCGTGCAACGCATCTTGTTAATCATCGATAATAAAAATCGTGCTCCAATTATTAGCGAGAAAAAAATAGTAGTCAAAGAAACGCAAATAATTGATTTAAAATCTATCGTTAGTGATCTTGATGGTGACGCTTTAAGTTATTTTTTTAATGCTCCTTTTGACCAGAATGGAATCTGGAAGACAGATTATGGTAATGCTCGCGATTTCGTCACTAATTTTTGGGTTAATGATGGGGGTGCCCAAGTTAGAGCCAGAGTAGAGATACAAGTTCTTTCTACCAACCCTGGACCACAGATTATCAACACTTTTTATGATGAGGGAATAAGTTTGACCGCCATTGAAGGAGAGAAAATGGAATTCTGGGCTAATGCATCTCATTTTGATAAAAAGTCTTTAACTTTTTCTTGGCTTTTGGATGGTCAAGTGATTAGCAACGATAGTTATGGACGGTATTCTTTTGATTATAACTCTTCCGGTGAACATCACTTGCAGTTTACAGTTAGTGATGGAGAAAAGTCCGTGACTAAGAAATGGTGGATAGATGTTACAGAAGTGAAAAGAAAACCGCAATTAAAATTACCTACTCTTGTAGTGAATGAAGGAGAAATAGTTTCACTTAACCTTCCTGCGGTGGATCAGGATGGACATCCGGTAGTTTATGTTTACGGACTGCCTTTAAATGAAAGTGGAGGATGGCAGACTAATTATTCTGATGCTGGAGAGTATGAGATAGTGGTTGGAGTTTCTAATGGTGATGAAGATAATTATGGAATGCTTAATCTACGCGTAGTAAACGTAGAACGGGGAGCTACTTTAACTCTTCCAGAACAATTGTCTCTTAAAGAAGGAGAAGAATTGAGATTGCAAATAAATTCTGTAGATTTAGATGGAGATAAAATTAATCTTACTTTTAAGGATCTGCCGGAAGGGGCTCGCTTTGTGAATAAAACCAGCACTTTAGAATGGACTCCTTCTTACGACCTCATTAAACGTAATCCTACTTTTATCAATAATCTATTAAACTCTTTACATTTAGAGAAATATTTATTGGGCGTCAAGAGTTTTTCCGTTAATGTTACTGCTTGTGATAAGCTGGCTTGTCAATCAAAGGTGATTAAAATTACGGTAGAAAACGTCAATCGTGCTCCTCTCTTTACTAAAATTAGTGATATTACGGTTAAAGAAACCGAAACGATTTTGGTCAAGGTAGAAGCGAGGGATGAGGATGGAGATATCCTTCGTTATTATTATACTGACCCTTTAGGAAGAAGGAACGGGAAATGGAAAACTGATTATGATGATAAAGGAAATTATACTGTTTATGTAACTGCTTCAGACGGTTCTTTAGCTACTACTGTACCTATTAAGGTTAAAGTCTTGAAGAACGATCGTGCTCCTACCTTAAGTGTAAGAAATGATGATCTGACCGTGAATGAAGGGCAAGAATTTATGTTTACTTTATCCGCTGGCGATCCCGATCATGACAATGTCACCATCCGCTTAGAGAATATTCCTCCCGGTGCTTCTTTTAAGGATGGAGTGTTTTTGTGGGCTCCCAATTTTGATACAGTGCAGAACAAAACAGATAGTTGGTGGAACAATTTAATTGATGGTAATAATTATTTGAACAAGAAATTTAAGAATGATGAAAAGGGAATAGTGTGGCTGAATTTCATCGCTTCCGATGGTGAGATAGAAACTTCTCATCCGGTAAAAGTTACGGTAAAGAACGTCAATCGTGCTCCGATAATCTTAGACTACTTGCCTGGAGATGAAGTTACTGTTCCAGTAAATACTCCCATTATATTCCACGTTACCGTTAAAGATTGGGATAAAGATAATTTAGATTATAGTTGGGACTTCAGCGGCTGGAGAGAAAGAGAGTTAGATGCTGAAGATACTATCGAAAGAACCTTTACCGATCTTGGCGACAAGAAAGTTAGCGTAGAGATTGATGATGGCAGAGATGAAGTGAGTAAGGAATGGCTAGTACACGTGGTAGAAGGTCCGGTGAAAGAGCAGCCTGGAGTAGTTGTTCCTACTCCTGCTTCAGAGCCGTTTACGATTAAAGTGTACGTGATTGAGAGTAGTGGTAAGAATAATAGTTGATAATAAATAGTGCGATTTGTGGAGGAATAAAAATGGATGCAGATACCAAAGATAGAATAGCTCAATATGGACCATTATGTTTATATGAAGTTACAGTTACCGGTAAGGAAGGGAACAGTACCTTAAAATATCTTGCTCACGAAGACAGGATAGCTGACATTCCTCCGAGTCTTCCGTCAAATTTAAGGGGTAAGGATGTTACTGAAATTCGGATTATGAAAGGAGAAGAGGTGAAGTTCGAAGACTTTACTTTAGATCGTATAGTGAGCGCAAGAGCAAAATAGTATCTTTACTTCTTATTTATTTTCCGTTACTTTAATATAACTCCTTCTTCTTTTTGTTTTCATGCTCGATTCTACCCAACGTTTGGTGCTGGAAACTTTAGAAATGAACAAACAGGCTTTAGTGTTTGCACCTAGCCGTTCCAGTGCCGAAAAGACGGCGGAAGAATTGTCCAAACTCACTTCTTTTAATCTTCCTGAATTAGAGAAACAAATCTTGCACGCTCTTTCCCAGCCCACTAAACAATGTCGAAGATTGTCTAATTGCGTGCGTAAAGGCATCGCTTTCCACCATTCCGGATTAATTGGCGAACAGAAAGAGTTGATTGAAGAAGAGTTTCGTAAGGGAACAATTAAAATAATTTGTTGCACTCCCACTTTAGCCGCAGGTATTTCTACTCCTGCTTTTAGAGTAATCATCAAATCCTTACGTCGCTTCTCTGATCAATGGGGGATGGATTGGATTCCAGTGTTAGAATATATGCAGATGTCCGGAAGAGCCGGAAGACCGGAATACGAGAAATGGGGAGAAGCGATTACCCTCGCTAAAGACGAAAAAGAGAAAGAAGAGATTTATCAAAGATACATCTGCGGAGTGCCAGAAGATATCTATTCCAAACTGGCGGTAGAACCGGTACTAAGAACTTATTTGCTTTCATTAATCGCTTCCGGAATAATCTATGATGCTAAATCATTAAAGGAATTCTTCCAGAACACTTTCTGGGCCCATCAATTCAAGGATATTCCGCAATTGGAAGGAAAGATGGAAAAGATGTTGCAACTGTTGGAAGCGTGGCAGATGGTAATAGTTAAAAGTGGTTCTGAAGATAAAAATGAATTCGCTTCTGATAATTCTAATGGATTTGTAGCTGCCAATCATTTAAATGAGATAAAAGAAAGAAAATTACGTTCTACTTTACTCGGAAAAAGAGTGTCTGAACTTTATCTGGATCCACTTACAGCCAAACATCTGCTGGACGGACTGAAAAACTATTCCACAGACAAAAAAACCTTTTCCTTATTGCAATTAATATCTCACACTTTAGAAATACGGCCGCTCTTGCGGGTTAAGTCTAAAGATGAAGAAACCGTGCAAGAAGAATTAACCAAGAATTACGATCAATTATTAGAAAAAGAACCTTCTGCTTTCGACCACGAATATGAGGAGTTTATCAATTCCATTAAAACGGCCTTGTTCTTCTCTGAATGGATTAACGAAGCAGATGAAGATTATCTGTTGGAAAAATATGATATCCGTCCGGGAGAGATTAAAGTTAAGCTAGATCTTGCCGATTGGCTGCTCTATGCTTGTGAAGAATTGGGAAAAGTGTCGGGAATGGAAAAGAATCTTCTTAACGAAATTTCTAAATTGCGTATTAGAGTAAAGTATGGAGTGAAAGAAGAATTATTAACCTTGCTAAGGTTGAAAGGAATCGGCAGAATTCGTGCCCGCAAATTAGTGTTACATGGAATTAAAGACTTGGGCGAGATTAAGAAAGCTGATGTAACTTCTTTAAGCCAGATTTTGGGTAGTAAAATCCTGGCTGAAGACGTTAAAAAGCAGGTGGGAGAAGAGGTTCCAGAAGAAGTTTCTTCGTTCAAAAGGAAAGGCCAAATGGGTCTAGGAAAGTATTGATTATACCTTCATTAGGCAGACAAACTACTCTTTGCGTCTCTCCCATAGTAACGCTTACTTTTTTATCTAAAGTTGCAAAATCCCCGTCAATCTGAGCCAAGATCGGCTGTTTAGAAACGAGATCCAAGCGTCGAACTTGGCGATAATCATTTTTAGGAAGGTGTACTCCAAATCTCATCGGGAGAACACTCGTAAACAATTCTGCTACGGTATGAGAACAGAAAAGCATTTGAAAACAATCTGGATCTTTCTCTGCTTCTGGAAGAGGATAAATGCTTAATAATGGCGCAATCTTAACTCGCGGAAAGGTAGAAATGAAAATGCTGTGCGCTTTTCCGGTATCCACTTTCTTTCCATCCACATACGCTTCCAAAGATAATGGTTCTTGATAATAATCTCTCTTTTCTTTTTCTAACATCTCTAAAAAGGTATTGGCCATCGTTTCTAATCCATTCCCGAGCATTCTCGTACTTAGGGTTCCTAATCCAAAAGGAAGGGCTTTTTTTACTTCTTCCACTAATCGTGGTTCATCCCAAATTTCTGCAAAGATACGAGCATAATTTTCGTAGGATGAAGCATTTCCCAACTGTTCTTGCAATCGGTCATATTGTTCTTGAGTCTTTTGGTAATAGCTCCACATCAATTTGACTGTTCCTCCAAAACCAATCATTGAACCTTTCTCTCCATTAACATCGACGATTTTAAAGGGTTTAGTATGAGGATCTTGTCCTGATTCTATGCTAGTACTTTGACCCATTAATTATGAAACATAATATTTCGCTAATTTCTTATCT
>JBBSWE010000145.1:0-10264 GCA_038046445.1 Nanobdellota archaeon
AAAAATTCCGCGAGGGTAATGCCCTTCCAGTTCTAATTCCATCGAACCGGGCAAATGCGAATTTATTTCTTTCTGGAATTTAAGCGCTTTCTCCATCCCTTGCTCTCCCAACAAACAGAATAAACTATCCGTATCAGAATAAATCACTTTAAATTCGGCTTCTTCGGCTTTAGCGATAGTGGTTAGGATATAATTTCGAGCATAAGCAGTAGTGGATCGGGCACATTCAATACAATACCAACGGGCGCCGAAGAACCCCAAATAGCCATAGAAAGAGTTAGCTAAAGTTTTAATGGCCCAAGAACGCGCTTCGAGAATAGCAGTATTATCTTTTCTGGCTTTGGCTTCTTTAATCTGTCGTTTTAAGTCAGCGCGAATATTGATCAAATGTTCCAAAACATTAGGAATAAATTTCTTTTCTTGAGTGCAAAACCAATATTCTTCTTGAGTAGGCACTTTAACTCCTTTCTTCTTTTCACAGCAAGAACAATGAAAACTTTCTGGACCGATATTATGAGTAGTGATAATGCTAGGATAAAGAGAACGAAAATCAAACACAATTATGTCTCGATACATCCCGGGAATAGGCTCGTATACAAAGGCCCCCTGAAAAGTTTCTTCCAAGCGCTGATCCACTTCCGTATTCGCCGGTTTATTGGGAGCTAAGACATTATATTCCATCGCTCGTTTCATGATGTAGCTTTCTACTAAACGACTGAAACGCATCCGAATCACATCGTTAGTAGGCAAACCCACAATCTTAGTAAACTCTAACATATCATACAATAATTTCTGGCACAATTGTAAAGTAAGATGAGCATCATGGAGATTATACTTGCAATAATCTTCCAATTCATTCAAACAATCATCCCACACACAAGCCAGATTATCCAAATTAACGATCTGTTTTTTATGTCCAATTAATTCTTCCGCTACTGCATCTAAAGTATAGCTGTCGGTTTTTAAATTTTTACCGAAGATGTAACGAACAAATTTGCACACGTCCAGATGCAGGATACCGGTGATGCTAGACTCTCCTTCACGGAAGTTAGCTTTTCCTCCCGTTTGCAGTTCCGAATAGTCTAACCCCACATCCAATTTTACTTTATGCTTATTGGCCCGCTGTTTAAGATAAGGTAAATCAAATCCGTCGGAAAAATAGCCGGTAAGAATGTCGGGTTGGAATTCTAACAGGACCTGCTTAAAGCGTTTTAATAGTTCCACTTCATCCGAAACCACTTCCAGATAATCTAATTGATGTTCAAAGCGTTTCCAAGTGTACACTTTCTTGAATTCTTTCCCCCTTTCATCGATACCATAGAAAGCCAGCATCAAAATAGGATTCTTATCCATATCAATAATTTTATTCTTAGCGTAAGTTTCAATATCTATCGCTAAGATTTTCCATTTAGTATAACTTTCTTGACTGATTTGTTTTACATTCGTGGCTCTAAAGATAGGAACGCGTAGCGAAGTTTCTTTCTCCAATTCACCTTCTGCTTCCGCTAAGGTTCCCGGAGTCAAGCCCAAGTCTCTTAAATAACGATGGATGAAAAGGATATCTTTTTCGTAACATTCTAAACCCCAAGCTTGTAATTCCCGGCTAATTAAGGGTACGGCTTTAGGATAATTAACATAAATCTTCCATAATTTCTGCTTCTTTCCCAGCAATTCTTTTTCTACTTCTTCCCACTTAACTACTTTAGCTGGTTCGGGAGAGCTTTCTAGATGCACTTTCTTTAAGCGGGAAATCAATTCTTCTTTATCAATCTCGTTGATGGAAGCATAAAAATAAGGCTGATGTTCATGAATGACACAGATCCTTTCTCCCGCTTCCGTTCTCCCGAAGAGATAAACGTAAGTATGTCCAGCTTCAACTCGATAGTTGAAGTCTAAAGGGTAGAAATTTATTTTCACTTTAATTATTCAGAAGAGAGGCATTTTTATAAAAGTTGTGGGTGGAAAATGAGATAATCACCCTTCCGACCAAAACCTTTAAATAGTAGTTACCTATTAGGTAACTATATGACCCTAGAAATACCTCAATATGGCTTGAAAGCTTACGCCTTATTGTTTTCAAAACATGGTGTACAAGAAGAATTCAAACAGTCAGAATTAGATTGGATTGTCTCCATGAGCATGAAAAAAAAGATCTTTTCCTTGTTGTTGAGAGCGGGATGGATTAAGAAACATTCTTCGAACACCTATTCCTGCACTAACCCTGCTGAAGCCATCAAAGGATTGTTAGAATTCCGCGTTCCGGAGATAGTCAAAAACGCTAAAAAGGATTACGCTTTTACTCAATTATCGGCAGTGGAGATTTGGTCGGATTTTTCTTATGTGCAAAGAGGAAGAGAAAAATCTCCTTATTTCATTAAAGTATTAAAAAAGGATTTAAAGTATTGGACCGCTTTCTTTAACCGCCAGGGAATAAGCAACTATATCAATTCGGGAACCGCTATTGGAGAATATGTGATTTTAATTCCCATCTCCCATTTAACATTTAAAGAAAAAAGTGGTTTTAAAGTAGATTCGTTAAAAGAAACCATCCAATACGCAAGATCAAATGATGTTTATGCTTATGCTTCAGAATACATGAATAAAAAATATGGAGCAACAGTATGAAAGACCTATTCTCCCTGAGAGAAGAAGAAATCTTCTTAACGCTTAAAGATCTTAAAGAATGCGATTTTGTGATCATCGGCGGCTACGCTGTAAATGCCTATGCCCTGCCGAGATTTTCTGTAGATTGCGATGTGGTTATCAAAGATAAAAACGAGCTAAGAAAAATAGAAACCCTTCTTATGAGAAGAGGATACCAAAAAGAAGAACTAAATATAGAAGCTCAATATTCTGGTGAATTTTCCCGCTACGAAAAGAGGTTAGAAAATGGCTTTGCGGTAAGTATCGATATACTTATTCGTCAGATTACAGACAGAATGACCAAAGCAGCCTTTTCGGCGGAATGGATATTTGATAATTCCAGCAAAAAAATGCTGAAAGGCAAGACTATCACTGAAAAGCTCAAATTAAGAATCATCAATATCGATGCTTTGTTGGTAATGAAGATTATATCCTGCCGACAGACAGACATCCGCGATGTCTTTATGATGATCACCAATGCGGAAGACAAAGAATGGATAAAGTCGGAAATAGAATTAAGATACTCTCTTCAGGACAGAATCAATAGGATAATAGAGAAAGTTAATTCAAAACAATTCAAAGACGGGCTTTCCGGAGTATACGGATATTTTGATGCCAAAGTGTTTGAGAAACATCAAAAGGCAATTCTAACTTTTGGAAAAAAGTGAAGATTATCACACCAATATTAAGGCAGTCTTCTGACCGACTTCAACAAATAATTATCCTTGCCATCTTTCTTAATAACTTTAGAAATATCTTCTTTTTTCTCTTCTGATTTAACATCATCTTTAGGAACAGATACTTCTTTCTTTTTCTTTCCAATATCCACCAACTTTTCTCCTTCCTCCTTGACCAATAGATAAGCGGTATCCATTTCATCCGGAGGCAATTGCTTCGGATCCCACTGCAGATTTAGACCATCGCCTTCTCTTCTAGGAATCACTTCTACCGCAAAATGGGGCACCTTCTGTCCAGCACCTAAACCATTCTGTACTATAATGTTCGTCCCCTGCGCTCCGAATCCCTCAAAAATGGCCATACTTACCTTATTAGCTAAAGTAAAACATTTTTGGATAATCTCGTCCGGAACCATTTCCATAATAGTAAAATGTTGCTTGGGGAAGACTGTAATCTGACCGGCAATGGAAGAAAAATCTTTAACCGCTACGACTACTTCATTATCCTCATAAATAATATCCAGATTGTTTTGCCGTTCCAGCATCTCACAATAGTCGCATTTCATGTTTTATTTGAATAAACTGGCAATATCATCCAATTCAATAATTTTCTCTTCTCCTACGGTTATTTTTTTCTCCTTAACTCCTTTAACTTTAACCGTGTTTGATTCTTTCTTGCTCTTTTTTTGCTTACCATACTCTTTCAGCTTTACTTTTTTCTGGGGCTTACTTTTCGTCACTTCTGCCAATTCTTCTTCCTCTAACTCTTCCGCTTCCACTTTCAACACTTCTTCTTCTTTATGCTGTTTGCCAATCTTCTCTTCTTTCTCAGACAATTCTACTTTAGGCAAAGTAGCTTGCTTCTCTTTCTTCACTCCCAATAAACTGTTCAATTTGGATCCGATTAAATCCTTGACCTTAACTCTCAAAGAAGCATCAATCAATTTCTCTTCAATCTCTAAAATTTTATCTCCTTCCTTTCGAGGGATAAGATGAAGCATGAAATGTTGTGCCCTTTGTCCAGCAATGGCCCCATTAGCTACAAAGATGTTTGTTCCAGAAACTTTTAAGGTTTTTAATAACACTTGAGATAGATATTTAGAAACTAAGAACAGATGACCAATCTCTTTATCCGGAATTTGAGGCATGATGGCATAATGCTCTTTGGGCAAAAGTAATACGTGCCCTTTGGCGGCCGGATTAATATCCATTACTGCCATGCATTTATCATCAGAATATACGATTTTACTAGGTATTTTCCCGGAAACGATTTGACAAAAGATACATTGCTGCTTCTGGAACTCTTTCAGCTCCTCCGGAGACATCTTTTTAATTTTCTCTTCCAGCTGCTGGCGCTGCTCTTCGGTCATATCAGGCATATCTTTATGTAGAAGTTAGAGGTTTATAAAATTATCTTGCCTCTAAGCTCTCCCATCCGGATAATAAGTTTGCCCAAAACGATGGTTAGCACAATCAGAAATGGATTGTTTCGCTTCTGGAGAGATATTGGAAGGAAGCTCATGAAGAGAGAACAGTTGGAATTCTTTATCTTTCTTCAGCTTCCCGCCCACCACACTAGCCAGATATATTTTCTTGACCGATAGTTCGGCATGTTTTTTATCGTAATAAGCATTAACTAATTTGCTGGTTTTTACCACTAAACCGGTTTCTTCAAATGTTTCTCGGACTGCTGCATTTTCAAAGGTTTCTCCTTCCATGACCAAACCGCCCGGATGCTCCCAAGTGCCATAGTTCTCTCTTACTAAGAGAAATTTTCCTTCATGGAAGATTAAGGTTAAGGCAATATGATTTTCCTTCATTTTAGGAGTTATTCTTTTCGAGTTTAATAAGAATTATTATTCTAGAGTATAGATATTGAGATAATTATGGTTCTGTCTTTTCTTGCAAGAACTCTTTCACATGTCAAAAATAA
Source organism: Nanobdellota archaeon (assembly GCA_038046445.1). Classification (GTDB taxonomy): domain Archaea; phylum Nanobdellota; class Nanobdellia; order Woesearchaeales; family GW2011-AR9; genus JACRPH01. The sequence goes on from JBBSWE010000145.1 coordinate 5,254, forward strand.
AAATTATTATTTTTGAGCATGATCAAGAATTTTCTTCTTTGAGAAAATTCTTGACATTCCAGAAATCCATCTTTACAAACTTAGAAAAATTTAATTTACGTTGTCTAAGTTCCATCAAACCAATTTGGACATGAGTACTTCCTTTAGGTAGATGAAACCCGGCTAGGGCCGAAAGGGCATTCAATTGTTTCAAAGCCGCATCTCGAGCCAGAATAGAAGCAGCGGCTACTTCTACATATTTAGATTCAGCTTGTTCTTCTTGTACTTCTCCGACTGTACATCCAGGATATTTGTCTATGATATGCTTTCCTGGTTTAAGAAATGTTCCACATTGATGGTGTAAGTGGTTTAACAATAAAGTCATTTTTCCCGGATGCTGATTGTATTCTTCCGGAGAAATGGTTTTAATTTCACAAGGAGCGATTCTTTTGATCTGTTCAGCCAAGCGTACCACTTCATGATCACTTAATTTTTTGCTGTCCGCTACGCCCATTTCTATTAATTGTTTTCTTATTTTGTTATCCGCTTTAACTGCAGCGACAACAATTCCACCAAAAGTGTCTCCTTTTAAGCATTCATCGCTGCCGATGATCCAACCGGATTCTGGGACAAACTCTTCGGGTTTCTCTCTTCTTCCAATTTTTAATTTTTGCAGTTCATCAGCTAGCTTTTCTGTATCTTTGGGAGTACCTTGAAGTAAAAGTTTGCCAGAATTGTACAAAATAAGAGTAACTTTGCCTTTTTTCAAGCGTGCTTCTTCATAAACAGTTTTAGGAGCTTCTTCTAGATAATTTTTAAGATATTTTTCTATCTTCTTCAAGTTCTCTTTTTTTACGTTGGTGAATACGACCATCTTAACTCATCTTCTCTTGAACTAATATTTTAAACTTTTCAATTATTTCCTTGATTAAAGAGATATTCCTGTTCAAATAATCTGAATTAACGAAGAATCCTTCATAAGCAATTTTATTTCGAGTAATCCGAAGTTCATCGATTAGTTCCATTTCTTGAGAGGAAAACTGCGAATAATTCTTTGAAACATATTCAATAATCTCTTTGTGCGCTCCATCTCCAATTGTTTTAAATCCGTCCAAAAGAAGAACCACAGACATTAATTCTCTTATTATCTCATAATATTCTTTAGAAACATTGGAAGAAAATTGTTTAAAATCTATTTCACTAACCATTAATAAGGTCTGTTCCACCATCCGTAAAATGGATTTAGCGCGCTCCTGATCAACATCGGTTCTTATTAGCATTTAAAACACCTTTATATATCCTGATAATTTAGTCCCGTTTAATAAATTATTCTTTAGTTCCGGGCTTAACTTGGAAAAATTAGGCTCGAACAATATGTTTATTTTTCGGTAAAGCTGCTTTTCGTAAGCATCAAGAGCAATATTTTTGTGAACAGAAGCAACATATAAATCAATATCGCTGCTTTCAGTATCCTCTCCCTTTGCTGCTGAACCAAAGAAAATGATTGCATTAGGCATGCATTCGTCTTTTATTTTTTCTAATAGCCCAGAGTGATTTATTCTTATCAAAATATCAATCCTACGGTAAAATTTAAAATGAGGGTTGTCTCTATCAGCTATATATATGGGGGTTCCTTGAATACGATGCTTCTTTTTAATGATTAATTTCTCTCTCTCTAAATCCAATAAGTATCTCTTTACTGAAGGAAGCGCTAGTTTTATCTTTCTGCTGATTTCTCTTAATTGATGTCCTCCTTCTACTGTCGGCTCATCAAAGAATACTTGTAGTACTTTCCATTTGTTATCAAATTGTAACATAAGATATAATAAAGTAACAAGTGATATATAAAGGTTACGGGATTTATTTGAGGTTTAAAAAGTTATTCCTAACGAATTGAAAAAGTGGGTTATTTTTAGGATAAGCATCACTGAAAGAAATCACCCTCAACCAAATATCTGGCCAGATTAAATTTTTGGATATCGGGAAATCCGGTAAAAGCTTGTAATTCTATAACTTGGGGGATATCACTATCCTTATCCAGCATTACATCTATACCCATCAGTCTGGAATGAAAAGCGCTAGCAGCCTTTTGGGCTTCTGTATTTATATTTTTAATGATATTTTCAGCTAATCCGGTTTCGGGATGGTGAATTACTTTGCCTCCCTGAGACCAATTAGTAATTACATTTTCTAAGTCATTAATCTTTACAAAAAAATGAGGCACCTCATCACTAACTACATAAACTCTAACATCAAATTTTTTACCTCCAAAAAGATTGGGGGAAACAATTTCTCGCTCCACAATTACCTCTTGCTCAATTAGCTGTTCCAGCAGTTCTTTTTTTCCGGTTATATCTGTGAAGTTCCAGCGGTCATAAACGCCATAATTTGTCAGCCGACTTCCTCCAACTTTATAATTGGTTACCCATCTTTCCGGTGTAATTAAAGTAATTCCTTTTCCCTCTGCACCATAGCGGCATTTTATGAACACCCCTCTTTCTGGAGTTACTTGGTTTAATATGTCCTGCACTCTTTCATAAGCAACCATCTCTGAAGTGGAAACACCATAGCCATTTAGAATCTGGAGAGTCTGAATTTTGTCCCGGTCCAAAGCAGCAGAGGCTAATGGAGTAGTAAACAACAAGTTATGAGTACTAAACTTAGTTTCTAATTTATCTTGTATGTCCAGAAGGAAGTCCGCAAAAAGATCATAAGCTCTTTTAGAGGTGCCATAAAGTTTAGTATCGTCCGGAATCTCACAATTTTTATTCCAGAAAGTGTAAGGAAAAAAAGGCATTATATTTAAAGTTTCATTTTTGAACCGATGTAACCGTCCTAGTTCGTGATAATCTACTGCTTGCACCTCAAAACCTGCTTCTTGAGCATAGTTTACTAATCTGGTTCTATTTTTGTCGGTTTCAGGCGAGTCTCCCCAACCCAAAACTAAAAGACTTTTATTCATGGGAATTACTCTTTTGTTTCTGGAAATACTAAATTAATCAGTGCCCCGGCTACATTTTGTGGTTTTCCAATGTACGGATAATGCAACGGCCATATTCCCGGCTTATTATTCAATTCTAGAATGGCATATCCGTTCTGCTTTATGTCCTGAGTGATATCGCTAGTTATTAAATCAATTCCAGCATAAGTCATCCCCGGAATTGCCTTAAGAGCTTTGAAAGCTATTTCCCTTACCGAAGGATGAATTTTATCGGTTAATTCTATGGCATCTCCCCCAGTACTAATATTGGAGTTTTCCCTTAAGTAAACTCTTTCATTTTCTAGTGGGATATAACCTAGACTTAACCCTTTTCTTATTAGATATTTTTGTACGACATCATCAACTTCAATCTTAATAAAAGGACAGGTTAATGGTTTGGCTGACTTTGATTGTCTTCCAACATTCTTTTCTTCAATAAGTTCTTGTAGTGACTTTTGACTATCACCTAAAACACTGGCTGGTCTTCTCATTATTACAGCAATGTAGTTATCTATGGTAGCTAAGAGTCTATACTCATTCCCACTGATTTGTCTTTCTACGACCAAAGATTTGAAATTTCTAGCTATTTCTTTGGTGACTGAGATTATATCCTCTTGCTTAACGCCGCAGTATACCCCTTTTCCTTCACTGCCATTGTCGGGCTTGACCACCAACGGCTCTTGTAAACGTTCTGCGTATTCTAAAATCCCCCCTATTTCTTTCACGTCAAACTTTCTTCCTTCCGGAACTGCTATCCCTTCTCTTTTAAGGAATTCTTTAGTTTCACTTTTGCTGGCAGAAATCCTTTCCGCGAGATAAGACAAAGAAGTATTATCTGCTAAATTAAACAACGCTTTCCGACCATTAAATTTCAGTTCTAAATATTTTCCCAATACGAACTGGGCTTTTATTCCTCTTCTTATAGCTTCATCAATAATAAGGCAGGTGGTTAATTCTACTCCCCTAAAATCAAAATATTTTCGTTCATAAAAGTCAATTTTAAAGGTGTTATGGTCTTCCAGCATTTTTGTTACCCCATCATTGTTTTATTGCTTTTCAAATAATTATATTATTCTATCCTACTACCAGTAGGCTCTTCTGGCTTGTACTTCTGCCAATCATACTTCTGTGGATTTAGTATTGCTTTGTGAATTGCTTTTCCTAAGTCGCCCCTATTTTTTATCCCTCTAAGCCCCTGATTATTGGCTATAATTTGTGCCAGAGGCAATACTTGCTCACTATACCGATTAGTAGAAGTTATGGGCACTAATCCCGGATAACCATAGATACTGATGTGAACTCTGTTTTCGTCGATATAATAAGGTTGGGAATAGTTTGTAGGCCTGATGGTTTCTATGGGACTGGGGAAGTCTACCGCTAAATCTAAAACAATCATTCTGGGGTTTGAATTTTTGAGGTGGTCTCTAGTAACTAAATATCTTCTTGTATTTCTATGGCCTGCCGGCCAGCTTATACCATTGATTAACAAGTCAGTATCTCTTAGATGTTGTTGAATATACTTATACTCTGACTTTCTAAGAATTTTAGTTTTCATTCCAAGTTTATGGCAGGCTTTGATGGCTCCACTGGCCACTCGGCCATAACCCATTACTACTGCTTTTACATCGTAAGGCATTTTTTCGAGATGCCTTAAGGCGTAATACACGCCAATTTCTCCGGTAATATCAGTCTGATCGATTAATCTTTTATTCTTGGAATCACGAATTCTTTCCATCTCTACCACCGTCAATCCCTGCAAGCCCACGTAGTAGACATGCACTGGATTTTGTTCACTATGAAACATACAGAATAAGATGGTATCTTTATGCATTAGAGAGAATTCCGAAGGGGAAGGTGCTTTAACTTTAATTACCATTTCAGCAAGATCATATAGTTCTTTGGGTTCAGTAATTATATGTGCCCCGGCTGCTTGGTATTCTTCATCGGAAATGCTTATTTCTCTGGCTGCACCGGACTGGACCAAGAGGCTATGGCCTTCTCTAGTACTTTGACCCATTAATTATGAAACATAATATTTCGCTAATTTCTTAT
>JBBSWE010000146.1:0-7182 GCA_038046445.1 Nanobdellota archaeon
TTCTTCTTTAGGCACGGATAAACTAATGATTATGTCCAAAGGAAGTTATTTTGGTGGCGGATCTACTGGGACGGTTAAATTAACTAACCAAGATTTAGAGGTGGTTAAAAGAACCGCAGGAGTTAAAGCTGCTACGGGGATCGTTTATACTACCGGAAGAGTAGAGGTTAATGATCTTGTGCGTTATAATTTCGTGGAAGGAGTTCCGACCACTGATGAAGATTACAAATTGTTTACACAAATGCAAAATTACAAACTTCTTTCCGGTCGAGGATTACAACCCGGAGATAAGTACAAGGTCGTAGTGGGTTACGAATATACTAATCCTGATTTGTTTGGAAGAGAGGTTTCTTTTGGTGAAAAAATTTTAATAAAGGGAGAATCGTTTAAGGTAATAGGAATATATCAAAAATTAGGTTCTCCTCCCGATGATAAAGCAGTAGTTATCCCATTAGATATTTATCAGGAATTATTTAACAAACCGGAAGAGATCAGTATGATGGTGGTACAAGTGGATGCGGGAGAGGATCCCTCTTTAGTAGCAGAAGAAGTTAAGAAAGAATTACGTGATTTTCGTGGAGTTGAAGAGAAAGAGGAAGATTTTACGGTCCAAACTCCGGAACAGATGTTTGCTTCTTTTGGAACGATTTTAGACATGGTGCAGATCGTTCTGATCGGAATTGCCGGCATTTCTTTACTAGTGGGAGGAATTAATATTATGAATTCTATGTACACTTCGGTACTACAAAGAACCAAAGAGATTGGAGTGATGAAAGCTCTGGGGGCAAAGAACTTTCAAGTGATGGCTTTATTCTTGGTCGAAGCTGGTTTTTACGGGTTAGGAGGAGGAATAGTGGGAATAATCGGAGGAATACTCATTGCAAAATTAGTAGAAATAGTGGTTACTTCGATTCTGGGCCCTTATCTGGTGATAAGTTTCAGCTGGAGTTTGGTGGCGGGAACTTTAACCTTTTCCTTTTTAGTAGGAGCGTTATCGGGATTAGCTCCGGCTTATCGTGCTTCAAAATTAAATCCGGTAGAAAGTTTGAGGTACGAATGAAATGAATAATAATTTAAATAATCTGAATAAATACTAGTGATGCATATGGTAAAAAATATAATTCATTCCAAAAAAGAAACCGAAACAAAAAAAGTTCAAGAGATTAAATTAGTTTCGGATAAACCAGCTAAAGAAACCTCTTCAGATAAAGTTATCATCCGGATGCGCGATGTCTGGAAGACCTATTATATGGGAGATGTCTCTTTAGACGTATTGCGAGGGATAAATTTAGATATTTATCGTCAGGAATTTATAGCTATTCTGGGACCTTCTGGATCCGGTAAAAGCACGTTAATGAACCAAGTGGGTTTATTAGATGTTCCTACTAAAGGAAAAATAACTATTGATGATGTAGATATTTCTACTCTTTCTGAATCGGAATTAGCTCAACTTCGGGGAAGGAAAATTGGCTTTGTGTTTCAGCAATTTAATCTGATCCAAACTCTCACTGCTCTAGAAAATGTAATGTTGCCGATGGTCTTTCAAGGAGTGCCGGAAAAGGAAAGAATTCAAAGAGCGACTAAACTTTTAGAGATGGTTGGTTTAGGAGATAGAATGTCTCATCGTCCGAACGAATTGTCCGGCGGACAGCAGCAGCGGGTAGCGATTGCTCGTTCTCTAATTAATGACCCGGAAATCATTTTAGCGGATGAGCCTACCGGTAACTTGGATACTAAATCGGGAGAACAAGTAATGCAGATGCTGATGGATTTGCATCAAAAGGAGAAGAAAACTGTTATCTTAATTACGCACGATTTCGCTAAGGTCAAGCATACCGATCGAGTGGTCTATCTCAAGGACGGAGAGATTGAAAAGATTGAAAAGAAATGATTTTTTTTTAGTAATCACTCCATTCTCTATATTGGTTGGAATTTATCTCTTCAACAACCTAAATCTTTATAAACCAAAATCTTAAGAAAGAGAAGTTGGTAGGTAGTATGGAACAAAAACATATCGATGAAATGGAAAATTCATTTTTTGGAGAAGAAACTATCGATGATGATTATCCTATTCTTAAGGTAGAAGAAAAGAAAGAAGAGAAAAAGAAAGAGAAGAAGGATATTAAAGAAAAAGAGTTCAAAGAGTTTAAGGAAGAAAAGAAAGCTGCTCCGATTAAAACAGCCAAAACTACTCCCAAAATTCACATTTCTAATGTTTCTAAACCGGTTCGGTCAAAAGAATCGGAATGGGAAACAGAAAGGGAAGAAGAAATTTTGATTACTCCGGCTAGAATGAATATGCCTTTAAAAGAAGCGGTGAAGGAAAACAGATTTGAAACCAAACCAGAATATAAACCGGTAGTAAAGCCAGAAGTTAAAGTTGAGAATAAACCCGAATTCAAACCTCTTCCCCCCATACCAGAATTAAAACCAACTCCTTCTGCTGATCCGGATAAAAATAAGACGGAATCGGTCATTATAGAAGGAGCTAATCTGCCTTCCTCAGAAACATCCACTGGGTCGGGTTGGAAATGGTTCATATTTTTATTGATTGTGATAGTAATTGCTGCCTTATTGACCAATGGTTTTGGATTCTACTCTCCGACTGTAAGTACTAATATTCCCGGAGAAGAAATTTTTCTAGCTAATACTACCGAGAACCTAAACAAAACTACTGCTGTTCCTCCGACTAAAACCCCTACTCTTCCGGTAACCACCGAAAAAGGGACAGAATTAACTCTCTTAGCGAAAAGATGGATGTTTAATCCTAATACTTTATACGTTAAGGCCGGAGAGAATATTAAACTTACCGTAAAAGCCACGGATTTAGATTTTGTCTTCTCCATTCCTGATTTGGGAGTGCAGAGTGCTGTTTCTGGAATAACTTTAGTAGAATTCACTCCGACTAAAGCCGGAACCTACTTCTTTAAGTGCAGCAGTTGCGACAGCTGGCGGGGAATGGAAGGAAGGTTGATTGTGAAGTAAAAGGTTAAACAAACGGTTCTGTAGAAAATGTCTCGCTCGGACCCGCTCTCTTAAATACTAAAGTCAAGATTAAGCGGGAAGCTAGTAGTCTAACGAATTGTTTCCGCTCCGAGCTGGCGCGATTCGCGACATTTTCTACTAAGCCTAAACAAACGTATGTGCATAGCGTCTTCGAAATCCTTGCGGTATTACTTGAAGAGCCACATCCCCGTATGGGGCAAGTCCCCCTGTGGCTTTAGATAAAATAATCAAATGGATTTCGACCTGATGACGCTATGCACATACAAACAAACGCAACCTTTTTAACTTCTTCTTGTTTTTCTCTTAAACATGAAAAAGGAAGAGCGATCCATACTTATCCGGAAAATAGTAATTATTGTCTTTTTAGTAATGTTAATTATTGGGTTTACGGTGCCTTCCTTACTAGATCTGGAAGGAGAACAGAACAAAATTAACGAGCCCCGGATCTGTAAAAACGATGCAGAATGCTATTTGATGTGTGGAGATAATAAGCCCGTAGCTGTGCTCTGTTCTCGGAACCTTTGCGTTCAAAATGGTTGTGAAGAAAGTTCTCTTTATGCTTTTAATGTTACTCCGATTACTTTCAGCTTAGCCATTAATATCGATGGAGAAGAACAGGATTTGATCAATCGTACTAATGGTCAAGATATGTTTGTCAAATTCAATGGGCCATCAGTGCAGATGTACTCTCCAGAGATATCTTTAAAGCAGGTTTTGGAGAAAGCGAATATTCTTTTGAATAGTCAATGTCTTACCCTTAATCAAACTTATTGTACTAATACCGAGAAAGAATTGAAATTGTTAGTTAATGGGAATATCACTTATACTTACGAAAATTATGTGCCTCAAGAAGGGGATAAGGTTGAATTGAGATATTCTTAATTCTTTTGTTTAACTTTCTTTTCAATCTGGTTCAATTCTTCTTCTAACTGTAATTTTTCCAAAGTAGAAAGTTCAGAGTAATGGTCTACTTTCCAGTGTAATTCCAGTAATCTCTTATACTCCTGCTCGGCTTTCTTCTCTTCTTCCATTTTTTTTTTGTAAATAATAGATTTAGTTAGAAGTAAGTGCGGTTTTTTAATCCTTTGAACAAGGGATTTACTATTCTTTTTAGCCATCTTTTGAAGCTCTTCCGGATGAATTTCTATCGCTTCTCGGGCATAGCCGCGGGTAGGAGGAAGGTCTGTGATTACTCTATGACGAGGAAGGCTTTGTTCTACTTTTGATAATTGATTATCGATAGCTTGAAGTTGAGCGTCCCAAGTCGAAGCGGGGGTAGGATTTTGACGGAAAGTGACTGGAGAACCAGATATTTTTTGATTTAGTTGTGATAATTCTTTTTGATACATCTGTTCATGAATATTCTGTTTGGGTTTTGATAATGCCGGAGGTTTGGATGAAGAAATAATAATGTGTTTTTGACTAGTGATTTTACGATAATAGCATACTCCCCCTATTATTGCTGAAAATATTAAAATGACCGTAATAAAAGCAATCCAGTATGGTCCCAAATCCATCGCTTTTTCTTTAAATTGGGAAGCGATAACTGCTCCAGTCATTCCCGATGCTCTCCCTTTGCCATCAGCATTGTTTTGGAAGAAGTAAAACACAGAAGAACCAACTAGAAGTAGAACTAAGAAAGTGAAAGCGAATTTTACTTTGCGTTCACCTTCTTCTGTTCTCTTCCGTTCGTTATTACTTCTTTTCATCTTTGTCTCGTAATAAGTCTAAAGCTTTCAGTTTCATATAATCAGAAATGGATAATCCAAATAATTTAGAACGGCGCAATATCTCTTTCTTGCTCTCCTGATCCAGGTATACATCAATCTTCACTCGTTCCGACATGTAAAATACCTATAATAAACATGTGAAATACATGTAATATATATAAATGTTTGCCTTAATGGATGTGCAGAGTATCATTAAATTCTACTCTAACACCCAAATCTTTATATAGGAAATTTTGAAGAAACAGGATATGACCTTTGAACATATAAACCATTTTTTGGAAAAGATAGCTCCTTTAGCTAATCTGACCCCTGCTGAGATTAAGGTGTTGACTACCCCTAATAATATTTTGAAAGCTGAACTGCAAGTTAACGGCAAGAAATATCCTGCGTATCGCGTGCAGTTTAACAATGCGCGTGGACCGTACAAGGGAGGAATAAGATATCACCAGAATGTAAATCTGGATGAAGTCCAATCTCTCGCCTTTTGGATGGGAGTAAAAACGGCCGTAGCTGATGTTCCCTTAGGTGGGGGAAAAGGGGGAATTACGGTTGACCCCAAGAAATTATCTATCCAAGAGTTGGAAGAATTAAGTAGAGAATACGTCAAAGCATTTCACGAACATTTAGGACCGACTAAAGATGTGCCTGCTCCAGATGTGAATACTACCGGACAGATCATGGCTTGGATGTTGGACGAATTTGAAAAAATTAAAGGAGAGAAACAGCCCGGATTCATTACCGGAAAACCGTTAGAGTTAGGTGGGTCGAAGGTTAGAGATATCGCTACCGCTCTAGGTGGAATGTATGTTTTATTAGAAGCGGTCAAAAAATTAGGTTTGAAAGAGAAAACCATGGCTATTCAAGGATTTGGGAATGCCGGGATGAATATGGCGAAGTTGTTAGCAGTAGAAGGTTATACTGTTGTAGCTGTTTCTGATTCTCAAGGTGGAATCTATAATCCACATGGTTTGAATGTGGACGAGTTGATTAAAGTTAAAGAGAAAACTTCTTCAGTAATCAACTATCTTCCGGGAGAAAAAGTCAGCAATGAAGAATTGTTGGAATTAAATGCCGTTATTTTGGTTCCTTCCGCTTTGGAAGGGGTTATTACTGCTAAAAATGCTGGCAGAATTAAAGCCAAGATTATTTTAGAGTTAGCTAACGGTCCGACTACTCCCGAAGCCGATGAGATTCTGCATCAAAATAAAGTGTTAGTTCTTCCGGACGTTTTATCCAATTCTGGTGGGGTTACCGTAAGCTATTTTGAATGGGTGCAGAACAATTATGGTTATTATTGGGACGAACAAACCGTTAAACAGCGGTTGAAAGAGAAAATGGTTACCGCTTTCAATAAGATTTGGGAGAGATATTATGTTGGTATGCAGGATTTCCGCACCCAAACTTACGTTCTAGCACTGCAGAAGATTGCCGATGCAGAAAGACTGAAGGGAAGGATGTAATTTAGTAACTAATATTTTAAATTTTATTTAAATTATTTTGTGGCTAAGTTAGATAATCCTTGAAGAATCAATATTATTGAGAGTACTAACAAGACCACGCTAACCCATCCAAAAAGGTACGTTGTAGTTCTGACTATCTGTCCTTGGAGAACTAAATTTGATACTAGTAAACCATTAATTCCAATGGACGTGGTGTTTATTTCTTGACTAACTTTACCCCAAGTTGCAGTTGTGCTAGAAACTCCGGTTATTAACGCCCCTATATAAACCTCTTTTATAATCCAAACAGAAAGGATCATCGTGGCAACGAACAAAACAATCCCAAAAATTAATTGGATTTTTCCGATTTGTTTTCTGTTAAGCATGTGTTTAAGTAAATATTTAATATATTTAAATATGTCGATATCCTAATTTAAAGTTTATTCTACTCTTTTTCCAACCAAAAACATTAAAAAGTAGTTATATCTGCAAGATTCTTATGTACAGAACACATACTTGTGGGGAATTATCCCGGAAAGAGGCCGGTAAAACCGTAACTTTATCCGGTTGGGTGGACTCATTGCGTATTGGCGGAAAGATTGGCTTTCTAGATTTGCGTGATCGTTATGGCAAAACTCAAGTTTTTCTTAATGCCGAACTTGCTAAAGAATTTCGTACTTTGAATAGGGAAGATGTATTACAGATTACGGGAACGGTGCAGGCCCGACCGGAAAATCAAGTCAAAGGACCAGGAACGGGGGAAGTGGAATTATTCGCAACGGAAGTTAAAATGCTACACAAAGTTCCTCCTTTACCTTTAGAATTAGACCAATTCATCAATTCAACGGAAGAAACCAGATTAAAGTATCGTTATATCGATTTGAGAAGACCGGAAATGCAACATAATCTATTGATTAGACACAAAATCACGATGGCCATCCGGGAATTCTTGGACAAAGAAAGTTTCTTAGAGATTGAGACACCGATTTTAGCTAACTCTACTCCAG
>JBBSWE010000147.1:0-7901 GCA_038046445.1 Nanobdellota archaeon
AAAGATTGTTCTACTAACAATATTGCACCAGTTAATGTTTGCAATTACACTCCTGACGGAAATTCGAAAACGAGAGATTATTTTGCCGGATTCACCTCCACTTGTGATGAAGTTCAGGATAAATGTACTATGGAAAACATAAGTTTAATTCATACTTGTGACATGCAGAAGTGCGGAGCGGAATGCGACGTTACGCATGCTTGCGCTTCTACTGAATGTGACACTTTAGACGGATGCGTGGACAAGAACTTTTATGATTATGCTGACGTAGCCAATAATTGTAAAGCAGATTGCACTTGCACTACTAATGTTTGTGCTAATCCCACCATAATTTATAATGATGTTCGTTGTACGGAATGTCAAACGGATACTGATTGCAATCCATTAAACAAAAAATATTGTGACGGCACTTTACCTTTGTTAAAACAGGATACGAGAAAATGTATAGACTATAATTGTGTAGTTCAAACCGCAGTATTACAGGATTGTGATACATTAGATAACATTAAATGTGTAGGAACTAAGATCAAACATGAGGATTATGATTGCTCTGCTGCCCAGTGCGTTTTAATAAATACTACTACGGTACAAGAGTGCAATGACGGCTTATATTGCGACGGACAAGAAAGTTGTACTGGAGCTGCTTGTGTTGCAGGAACTGCCGTAAACTGCTCTGCTAACAATCTTGCTCCCATAAATACCTGTAATTATACTCCTGATGGTAACTTTAAGACCAAAGACTACTTTGGCGGATTCACTTCCAGTTGTGATGAAGATAATAAACAATGTACTACGGGCACGATTACTTTAAATTATACTTGCGATGTTACCGAGTGCGGGGCAGAATGTGATGCTACGCACTATTGTCCCGATACCTCCTGCGATTCGTTAGATAAATGTGATGATGGAACCTATCGAGACTATTCCGATGTTTCCAACAGCTGTAATCTTGATTGTACTTGCACCAAAAACACTTGTGCCGCTTATACTGTAGTAATCACTGATAACGATCAAGACGGTTATGATATCCAGTGTGACGGAGATTGCGATGATAACGATTTAAATGTAAATTTGAATGCAAAAGAAATCTGCGACGGGAAAGATAATAACTGTGATGGAAAAACGGATGAAAATTTATTTCGAGCCTGTGATTCTTCCTGCGGAAGCGGTTTAGAGACTTGTATGGATGGAGCCTGGAAAAATTGTACTGCCCCTCTACCGCAGCCAGACATTTGCGACGGTTACGACAATGATTGTAATCCTTTAACCTCTGATGGCAGCGGAGAATCTGCTCCTTTAAATTCTAACCAGAAAAGTGTTTGTATAAATTCCTTAAAGAAATGTATTAATAAGGTATGGGTAGACTATTATAATGGGATTAGCGGATATGAAGACGGGACTGAAATAAGCTGCGATGGATTAGACAATAATTGTAACGGCTCTACTGATGAATACCTTAAGCTGACATTTTTCAAAGACAATGATGTAGACGGTTTTGGCAATCCCGCTAAAAGTATCGAAACCTGTCTGGCACCTCTTGGTTATGTAAAGAATAACACCGATTGTGACGATTATAACAATACTGTTTACCTTGGTGCGGTAGAATTATGTGAAGGCATAGATAATAACTGCAACGGGATAAAAGACGAGGGCTGCGGATGTATTTTAGGGGAGAAACGAAATTGCGGCCTTACTGAAGTGGGAGAATGCGCTTATGGAACGGAAACCTGTGATATCACTGGAACTTGGAAGGATTGCACCGCGATTCTCCCTACTGCTGAAATCTGTGATAACAAAGATAATGATTGTGACGGAAATACCGATGAAGAAGCTATAGATATGACTGCTTATTATCAAGATTCAGATGGAGATAATTATGGTAATCCAAACCAAATAAAACAAGCTTGTAATAAGCCTACGGGTTATGTCAGCAATAATGCTGATTGTAATGATCTCTCAGCCAGCATTCATCCCGGAGCAGCAGACGATTTTGGCGATAGTATAGATTCAAACTGTGATGGGCATGACGGGCTGGACTTAGATAGCGATAGCCGGGTTAAAATTCCTTCAAGTCTTAATTTAACTGATTATTCCGATGCTAGCGTAATTTTTGATTGGTGTGAATGTAAAAAGCAGTCGGAGATTTCCTGTACTGATTATTATTGCAAGGAAGAATATTGCACCAAAGAAAATTATTGCAACGGCAATAAGCCTTTTTCATCGGTAGCGGGAGAGGGTAAAAATGCCCTCTGCCGAATTGAATGTAATGACCACTGCTTCAAAGCGTATAAGAAACCAGTGGGAGATAGTACCTATATAGAAATAGGCTGCGGTGATAAGATTTATTCTACAGATAAGTATGTCTGTTATTGCACCCCTACTCCGACCATGAAGATAGAGCTATGTTTGGAATTGTGTAAGTGAGAAGGGGCCTGGAAGCAGTAGTTACATCGCCGCTGCCTAGGTCATAAATCATTTTGTCGGTGACAGCTCTAATTACTTTTTCGACGCGGTAATTTGTACATCCCAATACCCGCCTTTTGCCCCGCCAACTCTTTTCAAGAAACCTCTCCTTTTCAGCGTGCCTATATTCTTATCAATAGCCGTCGTACTGATGCCTATTCTCTCGGCCATCTCTCTCTTAGAGATGTGTGGATTTTTGGCTATAAGCCCTAGGATTCTCTTCTGAGTTTCTACCAACCCTTCTACCAACCCTTCTACCAACCCTTCTACCAACCCCTCTTTAATAGTCTCTACCGCTTTCCTTTTGAATCGGGTAATAAAGATTCCGGCAACTACCTCAAAATCAGCGTCGGGTTCCTTTGATAGTATCAGGCTAATCCCTCTCCCCCACTTCTCCACAAAGTGGACTTCGTGAAACATATCTGCAATAAGCTCATTTCTTCTTCTAGAAACCATTTTCTTCTTGATTTGCTCGATAGTCAAGCCACCATACAGTTCTCCCGGACTTCGTATCTCTACACGATCCTTAAAGATAGCTACATTCACAGAATCATGTTCATAGTAGTCTCTGTGGCAGAATGCATTTATGATCGATTCTCGAAAAGCGTCCCGGTTAATTTCAGGGATATCAACTCTTCGCAGCCCTTCCAGCCGCATGCCTATATGAATATTTTTGAGAATATACTCCTCTGCTTTATCAATCAAGTAAAAGATATTTCCTTCAAACTCTTGCCTATCCACAATGAGCGAAGTGTTTGTTGTCGCGAACGTAGCACAGCGTAATTTTGCATTGGAAAAAAATTCCTGTGGTTTTTCCCCGAAGAGCATAATAGCGGCGTTCCGTAATCTCCCATCTTTAAGCAGTCCTAATTTATCTAAAGAACTTTCTACGGAATCATATTCTTTTCCTGCTTCTTTCAGAAACAACCTCAGCTTTTCAGCATTGACATCATTAAAACCTGCTTTTTTACAAATTTCTTTGTCCCATGAAAGTTTGTCTCTCTTCTTATCCAGAATTAAACGTTCCAATTCTTTGGCACTCAATTGCTTATCTTCATCCCCAACCCTAATGTAAGCTCTGCCATAAGCGTAATAGGGAACATTATTCCCGGCAAAGTCAACTTGGACACATCTCTTTCCTTCCAGAACAGCTTCATTGATTTTTGGAAAGATCTTTGGTTCGATATGATCAGAAACTGCTTTGGAGATCTCCCGGATGGTTCTTTCGGTTATATCTTGCCCTATTACCGTTCCATCATTCTTGACCCCAAAATATAGTTCTCCCTTCTGGTGCTTATTAAGAATAGAGGCTATGGAGATTATCGCTTCCTTTAACTCTGATGTTGACTTCTTCAGTTCTAATGTTTCAGATTCCTTCATTTCAGCCTCTTTTAACACAACAATATAAAGAACCTTAAAAAGATTGCTAATAATACGGCACAATCCGAAAAGTGAGTGATATATAAATCAAAGAAAAATCTCTCTATTTGTATCCCCACACAAAAAAGAGGTGATTTTTCCCATGACTGAAATATATCTTAACCTTAATAACTTTTCGGATTGTGCCGGTGACCCGATTTACTCTACCGATAAATACATCTGTTATTTCACCCCTACTCCGACCATGAAAATTGAGCTGTGTTTGGAGTTGTGTAAGTGAGAAGGGTGGAAGAAAGGTTAAATGTGACACCACTAAATAGTGAAACTTAACAAAATATTTATATACTCCGAGCTTCTTTACTAAGAAATATATGGGGTTGAGAAAATTTGCTACTATTGCTGCTCTGGTGAGCAGTCTGTACAGTGCCTGTTCATCCAATTCTTCTCCGAACGTAATTGATACTGACATTCCATCTCCAACAGATTATGTTGAAATTGTATCCGACGAGTTCAATAGTGAGATTTTTCCAGATGTAATAGATGAAAGGATGCCTGAATTCCCTTCAGAGATTGATCCAGAAACCATTTCACCTGATTCTTTAGAAGTGGCCACAGATTACTTTGAAAGTGGAGCTGAAACTCTTACCGATATCTCATTGGAACTAGGTGAATTATTCGATTCGGGAGAAGATGTTGCAACCGATTTAAGTTGTTCGGATCCAAAATTGTTTTATTTAGACAATGACAATGATGGATTTGGAAATCCAGAGAAGAGTATCACTGCCTGCACCCCACCCGAAGGATACATTGACAACAATATGGATTGTGACGACAACAATGACAAGAGTTATCCTGGCGCTTTAGAATTATGTAATTTTGTAGATGACAATTGTGACAAAAACATAGATGATGGTTTTTCTACCTTACCTTATTATTTAGATGCGGACAATGATGGATATGGAATAAGTACCCCCATTATTGCTTGTAAGAATCCCGATCCGAGCAGATACGTTACCATTAGCGGAGATTGTGATGATAGCAATTCTAATATCCATCCCGGCATTTTAGAGATATGCAATGGAATAGACGATGATTGTGACGACATTACTGATAATGGAGGAAATGCCCTGTGCGATAATGGCTTATATTGTGACGGACAAGAAAGCTGTACAGGGGATTCTTGTAAACCGGGTGTGCCGATAGATTGTTCTGCTAATGATTTAACTTTAGTTGATACCTGCAACCATACTCCGGACGGAAATTCCAAAACTAAAGATTATTTTGCCGGATTTACTTCTGGTTGCGATGAAACCAATGATAAATGTACCACCGGAACAATGAATTTAACCCATACTTGTGATGTTAATGGCTGTGGTGCAGAATGCGATACCACTCATGCTTGCACCTCCACCGAATGTGATACTTTAGATGGGTGCGTAGGCAAGAACTATTATGATTATGCTGACGTGGCTAATATCTGTAAGGATGATTGTTCTTGTACCACCAATGTTTGCAAATCGCCGATAATTTATCAAAATGATCCGAGATGTACTCCTTGCCAGAGCACTGATGATTGCAATGGTTTGAACAAAACCTATTGTGAAAGTGATTTAGTCAAGTATGACGCATGGGATTGTATAAATTTTGAGTGTGTTGTAACTACTTCTATTCTTAACGATTGTAATGTATTAGACCAGAATCGTTGCGAGGGCACACAAATTATGCACGAGAATTATACTTGCAGTAATACTGCTTGTACTCTTGCCGAAACTACTTTGGTGCAAGAGTGTAATGATGGATTATATTGTAATGGTAGTGAAAGTTGCGCTAACGCTGCTTGTGTTTCTGGGACCAATATCGATTGTTCTGCCAATAATCTTGCTCCTGTTGATACCTGCGATTATACTCCCGATGGAAATTCAAAGACCTTAGATGTGTTTGCTGGATTTACTTCAACTTGTGATGAAGCAGGTAAACAATGTACCACCGGGACTATTAATATAATTTCTACTTGTGATGTTGCTGCTTGTGCAGCTCAATGTGATGCTGCGCATACTTGCTCAGATACTCCCTGTAATAGTTTGGACGGTTGCGTGGATAAGAATTATTATGATTATATTGATGTAACTAATACTTGCAATATCGATTGCACTTGTACTGCTAATGCCTGTGCTAATCCCACCATAATTTACAATGATGCTCGATGTACTCAATGCCAGACAGATGATAATTGTAACACTTTAGATAGGGATTATTGTCTGGGAGATTTAATTAAGCATGATGAAGGTAAATGTGTCGATTTCAGTTGCGTGGTTCAAACTACCACTACTCAAGATTGTAATACTTTGAATAAAAATAAATGTGTTGGCACCCAGATTATGCACGATAATTATACTTGCAGCAATGCTAATTGTACTCTTGCTGAAACTACTTTGGTTCAGGAGTGTAATGATGGATTATATTGCAATGGTGATGAAACTTGTGCCAATGCTGCTTGTGTTTCTGGGACCAATATCGATTGTTCTGCCAACAATCTTGCACCCATAGATATCTGTAATTATACTCCTGATGGAAATTCAAAGACCTTAGATGTGTTTGCTGGATTTACTTCAACTTGTGATGAAGCAGGTAAACAATGTACCACCGGGACTATTAATATAATTTCTACTTGTGATGTTGCTGCTTGTGCGGCTCAATGTGATACTACGCATGCTTGTCTTCCTACTGACTGTGATACCTTAGACGGTTGTGTAGGAAAGAATTATCATAACTTTGCAGACAAGGCTAATATTTGCAATCTCGACTGCACTTGTACGAATAATGCCTGCAGTGCTCCCACTATAACATATAACGATGTCCGTTGTACAGAATGTCAGATGGATGATAATTGTGCTCCTTTAAACAAAAATTATTGCAACGGTTCTTTAATTAAACAAGATTTAGGTAAATGTATTGATTTTAGCTGCGTGGTTCAGACTACTACCACACAAGAGTGCAACATTTTAGATACAAGCCGCTGCGATGGAACTAAGATTATGCACGACAATTACACTTGTACCAATGCAGCTTGTGCTTTAGCTGAAACTACTTTTGTGCAAGAGTGCAATGATGGATTACATTGTAATGGTAATGAAAGTTGTACCAATGCTGCTTGTGTTGCAGGAGCAGCAGTAGACTGCTCTGTTAATAACCTCGCTCCCATAGACACTTGCAATTATACTTCGGATGGAAATTCAAAGACGAAAGATTACTTTGCAGGATTTATTTCTAATTGTGATGAGGCTAATGATAAGTGTACTACTGGAACAATGAATTTAACTCACACTTGTGACGTTACTGGATGTGCAGCTCAATGTGATGCGACACATACTTGTGTCTCTACTGAGTGTGATACATTAGACGGTTGTGTAGGAAAGAATTATCAAGATTTTTCGAATGTAGGTAATATATGTAAGGACAATTGTACTTGTACTACTAATGTTTGTGCTAATCCCGTGATTACATATAATGATGCTCGATGTACTCAATGCCAGACGGATGATAACTGTAACACTTTAGATAGGGATTATTGTCTGGGAGATTTGGTTAAGCACGACGAAGGGAAGTGTGTAAATTATAGTTGTACTAAGGTAACTACTACTGTAAGTGATTGTAATACCTTAGATGTGAACAAATGTGTTGGCACCCAGATTATGCATGACAATTATACCTGCAGCAATGCTAATTGTAATCTGGCTGAAACCACCTTTGTGCAAGAGTGTAATGACGGGCTATATTGTAACGGAACAGAGAGTTGTGATGACGCTGCCTGTGTGTCTGGAATCACAAAAGATTGTTCCGATAATAATTTACCCTTTGTAGATACCTGTAATTATACCCCTGACGGAAATTCCAAGACCTTTGATAAATTTGCCGGATTCACTTCCACTTGTGATGATGTAAATAAACAATGTACTACTGGAACCTTTACTTTGACTCACACTTGTGACGTTACTGGATGTGGAGCTCAATGTGATGCGACACATACTTGTGTCTCTACTGAGTGTGATACATTAGAC
>JBBSWE010000148.1:0-7191 GCA_038046445.1 Nanobdellota archaeon
TTTTGAAGCGAATAATTTATATATCAGCGTAACAAATCATTCTTAGAGCCCGTTACGAGAGTACCCGTCAGAGCTTACGGCAACTGCCAAGCGATGAGTCCGGGGGTTAGTAGTACGGGCTTCAACTTATAATCATTAGAGAAATAGAGTAATCACATTCATCAAATATCACTAATTTACCTCGTTTTTGGGGTTAGTAAGTAAAAGATTATTCTGTTTCTTGAAAAAAGATAAAAATAAAATATACTTTAAACGGCTGGGGGAGCCGCCTAACTATCATCATGTTTAATCAATTCACTTGCTCACAAGGCAAAAAGAGTAGAGGTATTACTCCTTTGATTAAGCAGAGATTTCTAGGCTGCTCTTGCTAGTTAAATAGTGAGGGAAAGAATATGGCAAAAATCAGTCCAGTAGCGGCTAAATATATTGTTCATTCTACCATCAATATCGATGGTGTAGTTGACCGCCCCGATGTCATCGGAGCAATTTTCGGACAAACGGAAGGTTTGTTAGGCAACGATTTAGAATTAAGAGAATTACAACGCAGCGGACGCATTGGCAGAATTGAAGTTAACGTCAATACCAGTTCGGGAAAAACTACTGGAGAAATTATTATTCCTAGCAGTTTAGACAAGACCGAGACAGCCATTGTGGCTGCCGCTTTAGAAATCATTCAACGCATCGGTCCTTGCAACGCCAAGATTGAAGTTAAGAAGATTGAAGATGTTAGAATCAGCAAGAGACAATTCGTCATTGAAAGAGCTAAAGAATTGTTAAAAGAATTAACGGAAGAAACTCTACCGGATTCACAAGAATTAGCGGATGAAGTAGCTCAGTCGGTAAGAATGATGGAAGTCTCGGAATACGGAAGAGAGAAGTTAGCTTGTGGACCGGATATCGAAGCAAGTGAAGAAATCATTATTGTAGAAGGACGTGCGGATGTTTTGAATCTGTTAAAACACGGATTTAAGAACGCTATCGCCATGAATGGTTCTTCGGTTCCGGAAACTCTGAAAGAACTTAGCCGTAAGAAAACCTGTACGGCTTTTGTGGACGGAGATCGAGGCGGAGATTTGAATGTACGAGAATTGCTCAGTACAGCAGAGATAGACTTTGTGTGTAAAGCTCCCGATGGTAAGGAAGTAGAAGAAATCACTAAAAAGGAAATTCATAAAGCTTTACGCGGAAGAATCACTGCTGAGCAAGCTAAAATGGATTTGGGTATAGATGAAAACGGAGCCTTAAAAGATGCTCCTGATAGCATCAAAAGAAACATGTTCCCTGATAATGGACAAAGGAATTACCCACGCCGAGCGGAACCAGAACGAAGAATGTCTCTGGAAAGGCCGCCCACTTTTGTACCTCAGAACCGACCGGCTCCGATGAGCAATAGTAACACTGCTCCTTCTTTACCCAGCATCCCAAAACCTTTAATTCATCCTCCGAGCATTAAGGATAACAGCAAATTGTCTCTCGAAGAGAAGAAGATTTACAAGCAGACTTTGGACGACTTGTTCGGAACCCGAGGAGCCTGTATCTTTGATGACAAACTGAATATTTTAGGAAAAGTTCCCTTAAGCGAGTTAGCTTCCACCATGAAAAGTCTGAATGGGGGCATACATGCTATTGTTTTAGACGGAACTATTGACATCGACCTGGTTAAGATTGCGGAAAGATTGAACGTACAGCATATTGTCGCTACGGGAACCAAAGTCAAAGAAGCAGGTAAAGTCAACCTGTTGATGGATGATAAGTTGATGAATTAATCAATTGTTTTTATTTTTGTTTATTTTACTTGTTCTGTATTTTGAGATTATTTTTCCTCTTATCACCACAACCTTTTTATTCTCTTCTTCTTTAACTTGAATCTGAGGTTAAATGGATGGCATTTGATGTAATTATCGGCAGAAGTAAGAAAGATGTAGAAAAGTTTGGCAAGGAAGGAACTATTCTCATGGCTAAACAGTACGTCAAGATGGGTCAAACTACTTCCCTTTCCAATCCGGTATATATGGATATTGCTGGAGCGCATGTGGTATTCATAGTCGGAAAAAGAGGCTGTTTAATAGGAGACACGAAAGTTTTTACCAACCGGGGTTACATTGATATTAAAGATTTTGATTCCAAGCATGATTTGATTTATTCTTACAATGGAAAAGAGTTTGAATTAGAAAAAGCCCGACTTTTAAAATATGACATTAGTGATGAAACTATGTTAGAAATAAGAAATAATGAAGGAAACAAGTTAACGGTCACAAACGAACACCCCCTATTAATATCTAAAGGAAAATCTTTCTTGTGGAAGAAAGCGAGTGATTTGAAAAAAGGTGATCTTTTGGGCTCAATCAAGAAAATTTCATTGAAAAATATAAAAGAAGATAAAAATAGGGTATTTGGCAGTAAAATCATCAAAATTGAAAAAGTTGATGGAATTAAGGAAGTTTATGATCTTACTGTACCAAAAAACCATTCTTTCATTGCTAATGGAGTAATCTCGCATAACTCAGGAAAATCTTACACCCTCGGGGCTATCGCCGAAGGATTAACCGATTTACCTTTAGAAATAAAACAAAACCTTTCTATCATTCTGGTTGATACCATGGGAATCTATTGGACCATGAAATACCCCAATTTTCTCGATGCAGAATTAGTTAAACAGTGGGGATTAATTCCAAAAGGGTTAGATGTTAAAATTTATACCCCAGCGGGATTCTTTGCTCAGTTCAAAGAAGAAGGGATTCCTACTGACTATCCTTTTTCTATTCGCCCGATTGATGTCGGTCCAGAAGATTGGTGCAGAGTGTTTCAAATCGGAGCAAATTCTGCTGAAGGAGTATTGCTAAGCAAAGTAGTACAAGAATTGAATGCCAAAGAAGAGAGTTATACTTTAGAAACGTTAATTTCTACCGTCAAAGCGGATGAAGAAAGTGAAAGAGTAACTAAAAGCATTATTGTCAATCAGTTAGAAAAAGCAAGAGAGTGGGGTATCTTTTCTACCGAAGGAACTCCGCTGAAAGATATTGTTGCAGGCGGACAAGTAACAGTATTAGATATTTCTCCTTACGCTACTATGGCTTCGGGTTGGGATATCAAAGCTTTAGTAACAGGATTAATCTGCCGTACTTTATTCAACCAAAGAATGCTTTCGCGCAAGAATGAAGAATTTGAAAGTGTAGATCAAGCTCAGCATTATTTTTCTAAAGAAGTGGAAGAGAAAATGACCGAGCCTTTAGTGTGGATAGCCGTAGACGAAGCGCACGAATTATTGCCACGGGAAGGAAAGACAGCGGCTTCCGACGCTTTGATCACCATTCTGCGTGAAGGACGTCAGCCCGGAATAAGTTTAATCCTAGCTACACAACAGCCGGCCAAGATCCATACCGACGTGATGACTCAAGCCGATATTGTTATTGCGCATCGTTTAACCGCACAGATGGACGTGGACGCTCTGGGCTCTTTAATGCAAAGTTATATGCGTAAAGGGTTAGATGCAGAATTAAACATTTTACCTTCCACTAAAGGGGCAGCTTTAATCTTTGATGATGCTAATGAAAGAATGTTTCCAGTACAGATGCGACCAAGATTTACTTGGCATGGGGGAGGATCTCCCTTAGCAATTAAAGAGAAGAAGAATTTTCACAATGATGCCTTGAGGAGAATTAAAGATTTATGATTAAAGCAAAAATATTGGGAAAAGTAAAATACTTTGCGTTAGAAAAGGCAGAGAAAGGAGATGCTTTTCATAACGGAGAACATATCCGACGTACTGTCAGCTTAGCCAAATATTTAGCCAAGAGGGAAGGTGCTAATCTGGACGTTTGTATCATTGCGGCCTGGCTACACGATATCGCTCAGCCGTTAGATGAAGAGAATCATGCTCTTTTGGGAGAAAAGATGGCAGAAGAGTTTCTTTCCAAAGAAGGATTTGAGAAAGAGTTTATCGAACAGATAAAACATTGCATTCATTGCCACGAAACCAAAACCATCAAAGAAGCCCAAACTATTGAAGCCAAAGTTATTTACGATGCAGATAAGCTGCATGTCTTGGGCCCGTGGGGATTTATCCGTTCCTTCTCCTCCTTTCTTACCACTAAAAACAAAGAGTATCGGGAAGCGTTATTGAAAGTAGAGAAGAGCCAGAAAGATCGTTTTGAAAATTACTTGCAGACCGCTACCGCCAAGAAGTTGATTCGGATGGATCATAAGTTAATGGTACGATTCTTTGAACGTTATGATAAATTCGAAAAGAAATGGTAGTGAGATAATTAATTTAACCTGCACTTCTTTTTAAAGGTTCTTCGTTAAAACAATAAACCATATAAACCGGAAACAAATATTCTTAATTTTAGAGGTGAACCTTCATGTTAAAACCAAAAACAAGAATTCTAATTATGGGAGCAGCAGGAAGAGACTTCCACGTCTTCAATACCTGCTTCCGAGATAACCCACAGTATGAGGTAGCTGGCTTTACCGCTACCCAGATCCCTTACATCGATGATCGCAAATATCCGGCAGAATTAGCTGGAAAACTTTATCCGCAAGGGATTCCTATTCATCCCGAAGAAGAATTGACTAAACTAATCAAAGAATTAAAAGTGGATACGGTAGTTTTTGCTTACTCTGATGTCAATTACAAATATGTAATGAGCAAAGGAGCAGAAGTAGAAGCAGCTGGTGCCAATTTTATGTTTATGGGTCCAGATGCTACCATGGTTAAATCTACCAAACCAGTGATTTCTATTTGTGCGGTAAGAACCGGTTGCGGTAAATCGCAGACTACCCGTAAGATTTTAGATTTTATCAAGCATTCCGGCAAAAAAGTAGTAGCTATCCGCCACCCTATGCCTTACGGCAATTTAGTCAAACAAAAAGTGCAGCGCTTCGCTTCTTATGAAGATATGAAGAAAGCGGAATGTACGGTAGAAGAGCGGGAAGAGTACGAGCCTTATGTAAGTAGAGGATTTGTAGTGTATGCTGGAGTAGATTATGAAGCAATTGTTCGAGCCGTAGAAAAAGAAGCCGATATTATTTTGTGGGACGGAGGAAATAATGATTTCCCTTTCTACATATCAGATTTAGAAATTGTCGTAGTCGATCCTTTAAGAGCAGGAGATGAAGTGGGTTATTATCCTGGTGAAATTAATTTTAGACGAGCCCAAGTAATCGTTTTCAATAAGATGGATTCAGCCAAGAAAGAAGATGTAAAGATTATCGAAGATAATTTGAGAAAGTTTAATCCGCACGCCAAAATAATTTACGCTGATTCTGAATTAGTGGTAGATCATCCTGAACTGATTAAAGGAAAGGTGGCTCTCTGTGTAGAAGATGGTCCTACCACTACCCATGGAGGAGTTAAGACTGGAGCGGCTTCAGTTGCGGCACTACGTGGCGGAGCAAAGAAATTAGTCTCGGCGAAGGAATACGCAGTGGGAGAGATTAAAGCCACTTACGCTAAATATCCCCACATTGGAACCTTAATGCCAGCGATGGGTTATTCTCCACAACAAATAAAAGATATGGAAACTACCATAAACAAAGTTCCTTGTGATGTGGTGGTTTCAGGAACGCCAATCAACCTTACTGGCTTGATTAAGATTAACAAACCCTTGGTTAAGGTGGGTTATAATTTGAAAGAAAGAAAGGGAAGTTTAACGGTGGAAGAAGTGGTGGGGAAGTTTTTGAAGAAACGTTGCTAATTTTTAATTTTTAATTTTTAATGATTATGTTTCATACTCTAAATATTTAATAATTGATTCTCTTTTTTTAATTTGATGAAATTAGAAGAATTGCTTTTGAAGAAAGAAGAGTTACCAATTCTAGGGGAAGCGAGTAGGTTTGTAGTTCCGATCCATCCTGCTCTGTTACAAGTTAAACTTGACCCCGATTTATGCCATAGAGTATTTCCACAAGTAGCGCAAGAATGGTATATTGAATTGTCTGCTTATGCAGAAACAGTAGAAGATCCGGAAATTAAAAAATGGTACAGAGAATACTTCTTAGCCCAAGAACCAATTATTGAGATGAGGACGGGACGTCAAACCATTAAACATTTGTGGTGGCAAGATTTACACCAAATCAGAGAGAATGGCTTTGCAGAAGGATTGGGAATAACTCGAGACCAAGGAATGCTATTATTGAATGAAGAACCGCAGTATGTTCCTCGGGGATTAGTAAATTTCGTTCCAGACAAATTTGCTGCTTACACCACAGAAAAAATGCAAAGAGTGCAAGGAATGCGAGCTTTCATTTATGAGCGACAAAACATCACCACTTATCCTGCCGCTTTATTCATGCGAAACTGGGCGATGATGTATTTGAACGAAGTGATGAAATCTGTAGAATCACAAATTGTGACTTGGCCAGAAGTGAAATAAATTGTTTCTGCTCTATTGAACTCGTGCTTCTTCTCTAAAGCGGCTAATCCTATCTTTTAAGGTTGCAGGAAGTATAGCAAAATAAGTAGCGACCATTGCTAACGCGGTTAATGCTACTCCTTTTTCAACTCCGCTTTCGCATTCACCATGAGCCAAACGATTGATCCAAAGAGCAGCAGAGGTAGCATGCATGGCTGAGAAAGCACAATGGGTTCCCACATATCTCAATAAGCTCTGTGCGGGATCAGTACTATCTGCAACTACGCGTTGTAAGCCTAATTCTCTCATATGATCATACAGATTTGTGGTTAAAAACGCTAAAGCTTGTTCTGGTTTGTTCTCTATGGTTCCGGAATGAGGAACAACATAAAGAATTCCTGAAGCCCCTCCTCTATAACTTACATCAACTACGCTTACTTCTTTAAATAGTCCGGTTTCTCTTGCTCCTTCCATAAAATTATGCGTTTGCTCGCTTCCGTTGGCATTAGCATAAGCATAGAATTCCATTAGATAACCTAATCTGCCATCCTCGAAATGTTTTTTAAAACTTGCTCCGAAAACTTCTCGCGTAGAACGTACGTGAATTGATTCATTATCATAGGGAGTAGAGCCAGAATACTTTCCTTCGCAAACCATCGGCATCATTCCTCCAGTGGTGTTAATGTTAAAACCTTTTTCTCCCAACAATTGATCAAGATGAGCCACAGTACCCGGATGCCAAGAATGTTGATTTAAAACCATTTTAACTTAAAAAGAGAGCAGGTAACTATAAAGCTAATCTAACTTCTCAAGTATATACTTCAGCATAGAAATCTTT